>VAYV01000081.1 GCA_005883175.1 Actinomycetota bacterium | reverse complement strand
AGCCGGAGCCGCTGATGTAGCCGCGCGCAACGCACTCGATCGGGACGACTTCGGCCGGTCGCACCAGCATCGTGCGCCCGCGCAACGCGTCGGCGTGCTCCTTCGCTTCCGGCGGGAAGTCGTCGGGATTGGTCGAGATGAGGTGGTTGGGCACGACGGCCTTCAGCTTGTCGAACCAGAACACGCTGAGCCCGGTAAGCACCGCGCCCTTGTGGGGGATCGGCGTGGGAAGCACGGCGTCGTACGCGGAGATCCGATCGCTCGCCACCATCAAGACCCCGGCGTCCGTCGTGTACAGATCGCGGACCTTCCCGTGCTTCACCAGGTTCAGGCCTTTCAGCGTCATCCCGCTCCTCCCGCGTCCAGCGCTTCGACCCGCTTGAAGACCGCGTCCGCGTGCACCAGGTAGCGCTGCGGATCCATGATCTTGTCGAGCAGCATCCCGTGGACGCCGGCGGCCTGGACGCTCTCTTCCTCGAGCAGTGTCTGCCGGAACGGCGTCCCTTTCTCCCACGTCCGCATCGCCGCGCGCTGGACGCTCGCATACGCGTCCTCGCGCGTCATGCCGGCATCGATGAGCGCAAGCAGCACGGCGGCCGAGTAGACCAGGCCGCCGCTCGCATCGAGGTTCTGCCTCATGCGCTCGGGGAACACGCGCATGCCGTCCAGCACCGTGATCGACAGATCGAGGATGTAGTCGAGCGCCGTCGTCGTGTCCGGAAGGATCACGCGTTCGACGCTCGAGTGGCTGATATCGCGCTCGTGCCACAGCGCGATGTTCTCGAGGCCGGGTACGACGGCTCCGCGCACCACGCGCGACAGCCCGGTGATCCGCTCGGAGATGATCGGATTGCGCTTGTGCGGCATGGCGCTCGAGCCCTTCTGCCCTTCCGCGAACGGCTCTTCCACTTCGCGCACTTCCGTGCGTTGGAGATGACGGATCTCGGTCGAGATCTTCTCCAGCGTCGCGGCAGTGATCGCGCACGATGTGACGAACTCGGCATGCCGGTCTCGCTGCAGCACTTGCGTCGACGCTTCCGCCGGCTTCAACCCGAGCCCGCGGCAGACGTACTGTTCGACGAACGGATCGACGCTTGCGTAGGTGCCGACCGGTCCGGCGATCTTTCCGACCGACACGACCTCGCGCGCGCGCCGAAGCCGCTCAACGTTGCGAGCAGCTTCGAACGCCCACACGGCAAGCTTCAGCCCGAACGTCGTCGGCTCTGCATGGACCCCGTGCGAGCGGCCGACGCAGATCACGTCGCGGAACTCGAGCGAGCGGCGCTTGAGGACGTCGACCAGACGCACCGCTTTCGCGACAAGCAGGTCGGCCGCGTCGCGGAGCTGAAGCGCGAGCGCGGTGTCCAGCAGGTCCGATGACGTCATCCCGTAGTGCAGCCACCGCGACGCGGGACCGATCGGTTCCCCCATCGCGGTGAGGAACGCGATCACATCGTGCTGCGTCGTTGCTTCGATCTCGGCGGCGCGCGCCGGATCGACCGGGCGCACACGCTCTTTGATGGCCTCGAGATCGTTCTGCGGCACCACGCCGAGCTCTGCCCACGCCTCCACGGCGAGGATCTCGATCTGCGTCCAGTACCGGTACTTGGATGTCTCTTCCCAGATCGCGCCCATCGCGGGAAGCGTGTAGCGAGGGATCACCGCGGTTCCTCCACCAGGCGCGCGCGGGCCTCCTCGATCAGCTTCCAGGCCGTCGCTTCGTCGTCCCAACCCTCGATCCGCGTTTGCTTGTTCGGCTCGAGCTCTTTGTAGATGGTGAAGAAGTGCTCGATCTCACGGCGAAGGCTCCCCGGCACTTCCTCCAGCGTGGTGACTTCGTTCCAGCGCGGATCCGAAACCGGCACGGTGAGGATCTTCTCGTCCTCGCCCTTCTCGTCGTTCATCTTGAACACGCCGACCGGCCGCGTGAGTATCTCGCAGCCCGGAAAGGTCGGCTCGTCGACGAGCACGAGCGCGTCCAACGGGTCGCCGTCTCCGCCGAGCGTCCCATCGATGAAGCCGTAGTCGGCCGGGTAGTGCACGGATGAGAACAGCATCCGGTCGAGCTTGATCCGTCCGGTGTCGTGGTTCATCTCGTATTTGTTGCGGCTCCCCTTGGGGATCTCGACGATCACGGTGACCGATCGTTCCATCTACAGCCGGAGCCCTTCCGCGAGCTGCTGCTTGTACTCATGCAGCTTCTTCCGGAGGTCTGGATCTCCGACGGCGAGGATCTGCACCGCGAGCACGCCTGCATTGGTCGCACCGTCGACGGCAACGGTCGCGACGGGCACCCCGCGCGGCATCTGCGCGACCGAAAGGAGCGCGTCGAGACCGCCGGCCAACCCACCCGAGAGAGGGACGCCGATCACGGGCAGCGGCGTGAGCGCAGCGCACACACCTGCCAGGTGAGCGGCCATGCCCGCGCCGGCGATGATCACCTCGACGCCGCGTTCTTCCGCCGTCGTCGCGTACTCGTGGACGCGGTCGGGACTCCGGTGCGCGCTCATGGCCTCGATCTCGAACCCCACGCCGAACCGTTCGAGTATCGCGGCGGCCTTCACCATCTTGTCGTGATCCGACGCGCTGCCGTAGATGATGCCGACCCGTGCGCTCACGCCTTCCCCTCCATCTCGGCCGCCCGTAGAGCGATGTCCGTCCGGAACTGCTTGCCCTTGAATTCGATCGCTTCAACGGCATCGTACGCACGCGCTCGCGCCTGTGCGAGATCGGCACCGAGCGCGCTGACCGCCAGCACGCGCCCGCCGGTCGTGACGAGCTTGCGACGCTTCTTCGTTCCGGCATGGAACACGAACACGTCGGGCATCGAAGCGGCGCGCTCGACGCCCTTGATCTCTTTGCCGGTCTCGTAGTCGCCGGGATAGCCACCGGAGGCAAGCACGACGGTGACGCACGCCTCCGGCCGCCATCGCGGCGCGTACGGTGCGAGGTTGCCTTCTGCGCACGCGAGCATCGGCTCGGCCAGGTCACTGTCCATGCGCGGGAGAACCACCTGCGTCTCGGGGTCGCCGAACCGGCAGTTGAACTCGAGCACCTTCGGCCCGTCCGCCGTCACCATGAGCCCGCCGTACAAGAGGCCCTGGAAGCGCGCGCCCTCGCGTTCGAGCTGCCGGACGACCGGCTCGAAGATCTCTCGGACCGAGCGATCCACGACATCGGCCGGCATGTGCGGAACCGGGCTGTACGCGCCCATCCCGCCGGTGTTCGGGCCCTCGTCCCCGTCGAGCGCGCGCTTGAAGTCTTGCGCCGGCGCGAGCAGAAGCACCGCGCGCCCGTCGGTCAGGCAGAATAGCGACAGCTCTTCGCCTCTGAGGAACTCTTCGACGACGACGGTCGCCCCGGCCTCGCCGAAGCGCGCCGAGACGAGACACTCTTCGAGCGCGCGCACCGCCTCCTCCTCGTCGGCGCAGATGTAGACACCTTTGCCGGCGGCCCCCACGCCTTGGAGCCTTCGATGCGCGCGGCCGCTTTCGTCGGCCCGAACACGGGGAGGCCGCGCGAGGCAAGCTCGTCGGCAAGCCCCGCGACGAGCGGCCCCTCCGGCCCGATCACCGTGAGATCGATGCCGAGGTCCTCGGTCAGGTTCGCCATCGTCTCGGCGTCGGAAGGATCCGTCTGCATGCACTCGGCGATCTCTGCGATCCCTGCGTTCCCGGGGACGGCGAACATCTTGTCGACCGTCGGGTTCTCCGCGAGCTTCCACGTGAGCGCGTGCTCGCGCCCTCCGCCGCCGACGACCAGGATCCTCATACGCTCACCGTTGCGGTCGAGACCAGCTGCTCGCGCTCCGGGCCGACCGAGATCCACGTCACGGGGACCCCGGCGATCTCTTCGACGCGCCGAACGTAGCGCTGGGCGGCAGCCGGAAGATCGGCGAAGGCGCGCGCGCCGGAGATGTCTTCCTCCCAGCCCTCGAGCTCCTCGTAGATCGGCTCGCACTTGTGAAAGATCGTCTGATGCGGCGGGAACTCGTCGTACACCTCGCCCTCGTAACGGTACGCAGTCGCGATATTCAGCCGCCCGACTCCGCTCAGCTTGTCGAACTTCGAAAGGAAGACATCGCTGAGCGAGTTCAGACGCGTCGCGTATCGCAACAGCACGCCGTCGAGCCAGCCCATACGCCGCTGCCGTCCGGTCACCGTGCCGAACTCCGCGCCGAGCT
This sequence comes from Actinomycetota bacterium, assembly GCA_005883175.1. Taxonomy (GTDB): domain Bacteria; phylum Actinomycetota; class AC-67; order AC-67; family AC-67; genus AC-67. Next base: position 569 of record VAYV01000081.1, on the reverse strand, counting down.
CGCCGCGAACGCCGCGGAGGCGGTCTGCGATGTCGCCTTCGATCTCCGTCGGGAAGGGACCGGTGCCCACGCGCGTGCAGTGCGCTTTCGTAGCGCCGACGACTCGATTCACCGCGCACGGCCCGACGCCGGCTCCGGCGAGGATGCCGGCCGCGGTCGGCTGCGACGACGTGACGAACGGATACGTGCCGTGATCGATGTCGAGCAGCGTCCCTTGCGCGCCTTCCAGCAGAACGTGCAGGCCCGACTGGAGCGCACGGCTGATAGCGAGCGACGTATCGGCGATGTAAGGCGCGAGGCGATCCGCGTAGCCCTCGTACTCAGCGATGATCTTCTTCGCGTCGAGCGGCAGCTGGTTGTAGACCTTCGCGAGGACGGCGTTCTTCTCTTTGAGATTCACTTCTAGCTTCTGCCCGAAGATCTTCATGTCGAGCAGGTCCTGCACACGCAGGCCGATCCGCGCGGCCTTGTCCGCGTACGCAGGGCCGATCCCTTTGCGCGTCGTGCCCAATTGCGCGCGTCCGAGATGCCGCTCGATCACGCGATCGAACACGCGGTGGTACGGCATG
>VAYV01000080.1 GCA_005883175.1 Actinomycetota bacterium | reverse complement strand
TGAACTGTCCGGGAAGGTCCCACGTGTAGACGTCGCCCCAGCCGCGCGAGATGCCCATCTCCTCGAACGGCGAGTCCGCGGAGGTCGGCGCGCCCGGCGGCACGTTGCAGGTCGGGAACGAGTACGTGCGCGGCCAGAGTGTCCCGGGCTCGGCGATGTTCGCGAAGAGGTCGACGTCGATCAAGCAATAACCGAGCTTGATGCCGCGCGCGACGGGCGCCGTATGGATATTCGGCGTCGTCGTCGCGTTGGCGGCGGGAGCGCGATACATCGTGTACGAGGAGAGCCCGAGGTAGTGGAAGTGCGCGTGCTGCGGATGGAACATGCACGCGCCCGCGTCGCGCGTGCGCTCGACACCGTTCGTCGCGCGCAGCACCTGGCGCATCTCGCACGTGCCGCCGAGCGCCACGCTCATCGGGATCCGCAGCACGAGCGAGCCCGGTCCGACGTTGCGGATGTCGTTCGTGAACCGCAGACAGCGGCGTGGTGCGTGCGCGAGGCCGCTCGACGGATCGTCTTGGATCGGTTGCAAAGTCTCTTCGAGGTAGCACGAGTTCGTGTACGCGCCGCCCCAGCGCCAGCCCGTCGGGTTCGACGGCAGCGGTGGCACGTCGGTGCAGCCGCCGCCGGTTTCGCTGGTGCTCGGGTCGGGAGAGTCGCACTCGATGTGGAAGTCCCGCGGTGGCGCCGTCCAGAGGTGGGGGAGGAGCGTCGTCGAGCGCGCGCGTCGCTGCGTGTCGTCGAGGAAGACGCGCGCCTCGCCGCGGTACGACATGTGCGGCTCTTGGTAGAACGGCACGGCGACGACGCTGTACGTGCCGTTCGCCGGGTGCGTGATGAGCACGCCTTGCGCGTTCGAGTCGAGATCGAAGCCGCTGGCGGTGAGGTCGCCCGAGGGGTCGAAGACGAACAGGTTCCACTGGTCGAAGTCTGTCGACCACCGGATGTCGATAAACACGCCGTCGCCCGGCTTGGTGAACGTGTTCGCGGGGAGGCTGAGCGTCAGCGTGTGGACGTCGCAGAAACCGGACGAGTGCACGGCTGCGCAGAGAGACGGCGTGTACGCGGGCGGCGCATAGCCGGCCGGGCTGCTCCCTTGGCCGGACCACTTGACCACGGTGCTCGCGTTGGTCAGCGTGCTGCCCGCTTGAGCAGCTCCGACCGGTGCCCCGGCGGCCGTCACCAGGGCGACGATGGCGAGCGCGCGCGCGACCGGCCGTCGGTACGAAGGTCCCCCCACGGCCCTCCTCTTCGACGCGACGACCCCTCGTCCCTTCGACCGGATCCAGTCTTAGACTTCGTGCGTGCCGTATCGGACGGTCATCCAGGGGTGGCACGACTTCTACATCGTCGCGGGGACCGTCGCGGCCACGCTGGTGGGCCTGCTCTTCGTCGGCCTCTCGCTTCACCTGCGGGTCGTGCTGTCGCGAACAGAGGTCCGTAGCCTCGCGCGCGTGACGTTGTCCAACCTCGGGCTCGTGCTGATCGTCTCGCTGTTCATGGTGATCCCGGAGGGGATCTCGATCACGCGGACCGAGCTGCTGTTCTCGGGTCTCGTCACGCTCGGGCTGATCGGTCCCAGCCTTCTTTCGGCCACCCGGAGCGAGACCAGAACGCTCCGCGGCTACAAGCTATTGATCCGGATCGCGTTCAGCGCGGCGGCGTACGTGGGCGTGATCGTTGCGAGCGGCTTCTACACGCACGCCGGCTACCGCGGTGCGCTGAGCGGCCTCGTCGCGGTCGTCGTCGCGCTCGTCGTGATCTCGTTGCGCAACAGCTGGGACTTGCTCGTCAGCGTCGGCGAGGTCGCGCTCGCTCAAGAGCAGAGCGGAACGTAGCGACCGCCCGAGCCTGGTCTTCATTGCAGGAACGCCGCCTCTTTGTTGAATTTCGAGACGTAGGCCTCGTGGGGGGGGCAGAGCCATGACTATCCTTGGGAAGTCGACCGTCGCTGCCGTGAATCGCCCGGCCTGTTACGGCCCACTTACGAGGAAGGAGACATGGTCGTCGTGCTCCTCAACCATGTCGGCGACCACGTTCCCTAGCCGTTCGGCCTCCGCGTCACTCTGGATGTTGATACCGAGTTCGTCTAAAGCATGGACGAAAGCCTGAAGGACGTTTGATCCATCGCCGACGAGCGCCGAGACGCTAATCCCCAGGGCGTCGGCAAGCTTATGGAGCGTAGTGACCGAGGGGAGGATGTGGTCATTCTCGTATCGCGACAGCATCGTCTCTGGTACACCGCAGGTCATGCTGAGCTTCGACTGAGTGAGGCGGGTTTTCGCGCGCGCTTCCCGTAGGCGTTCGCCGAACGTCTTAGAGACCGCACTGCCAGCCGTCGAAGCCGCCGATTGGTGGCCCGAGGCCGTCCTCGAAACCTTCACAGGGTGTACCTCTGGCCTAACTTAAAGCTGGACTCTCCTCCTTCCAAGGCCTCGGGTCAATGAAAAAAGACCCACGCCCGGACGTGGGCTCCTCGGGGGCTGCCGGTGCGACGCCTTTAAGCTGCGTTACACAGGCGCGCGACCGCCTGGGTGAGCTCCTTCGTTGGCGTCATCTTCGAAAGGCACAGGTCTGCACCGAGGTTCAGCGCCCGTTGGAGCAGTTCCTCGTTGATGTACGCCGTGAGGATCACGATCTTCGTCTTGGCGCACGCGCTTCGGATGTAAGGCGTCGCCTCGATGCCGTCCATAACCGGCATCCCGATGTCGAGGAGTATCGCGTCGGGACACTTCTCGCGAACGAGTTTCACGGCCTGTTCGCCGTTGGTGGCTTCCCGGACGATCTCGATCCCGGGCTCTCGTCCGAGAGTCATCCGGAGCATGAACCGGATGTCCGGTTCGTCATCGACGACGATGATCTCCAGCGTTTCGCCTATCCGAGCCTCTGCGAGCATGTTGCTCATTCTGTTAACAGGATAGCCAGGCCAGCGCATCATGCAAGAAAAAGCTATTCATCAGGGTGGGGGCGGAGACGACGCGGCAGAAGTCGCCACCACCACGCAGCAGATCCAGGGTGCAGGCGGGGCTACCCGCAGTAGCTGTTAGCTGCGCTCGGTGGTCCAGTCCGTGGTCCACCCGGAGGACCGCCGACCGAAACGAGTCGCAACGTGAGGCGCGCGTCGCCGCAGTCAACCGCTGCGAAGCGACGCGAGCCGCAACGACTACAGCCCAAGGATTTGTAACCAGAACTTCTGGTCTTTCGTGGGCACCTGGTCCACGTGGATGTACTTCGTTTGCTGATACTCGCGTAGCCCCCACGTGCCCAGCTCGCGGCCGACGCCCGACTGCTTGTACCCGCCGAACGGCGCATACGCGTTCAGCAGGTGGTAGTCGTTGATCCAGACCGTCCCGGTTCGGATGCGCTTCGCGACGTTGAGCGCGCGCGGGATATCCCTGGACCAGACACCGCCGCCGAGGCCGTAGATCGAGTCGTTCGCCATCGCGATCGCGTCCTCGACCGTGTCGTACTTGATGACCGACAGCACGGGGCCGAAGATCTCTTCCTGCGCGATCTTCATGTCGTTGCGCACGTCGGTGAAGATCGTCGGCTTGTAGAAGTAGCCGCCGTCGCAACCGGGCACGAGCGCGCGCTCACCGCCGGTCACGAGCTTCGCGCCTTCCTCGATGCCGCTCTGCACGTATCGCTCGACCGTTTCGTACTGCGAGCGGTGCACGAGAGGTCCCATGTCGGTCTCGAAGTCCATCGCAGAGCCGATCTTCAACCCCTCGGCCGTCTCGACGAGGCGCGCGATCACCTCGTCGTGGATCGACGCCGGTACGAACAACCGCGTCCCCGAGTGGCAGATCTGGCCCGAGTGCAGGAACGTCGCCCATAGCGATCCCGCGATCGCGATGTCGAGGTCG
>VAYV01000098.1 GCA_005883175.1 Actinomycetota bacterium | reverse complement strand
CCCACGACTTGTCGGTCTTCCAGACCAGGTGGAAGCGTCCGTCGTCGTAGGAGATGCCGCCGTTCATCTTGATCGCGGATGCGCTCGAGAGTGCCTCGCCCGTATCGCAGGAGACCGCCAGCGAGGTGACTCCCTCCATGGCGGAGACGTCGCTCACCCCACCCAGCGAGAACCAGATCGGAACGGCACTTCCTGCTTTGCCCCACGACTTCCCGGCCGGCGCCGTCAGGCCGCTGAACTCGAACACGACGGAGTACGTGTGCGCGAGCGTGGTCGTCCGTCCCGAGTGATCGGTCGCCGTGACCGAGAACGTGTGCGGGCCGACGCTCGACGTGTCGATGGCGTCCCCGTCTGCAGTCGTGCCCGCGCACGTCTCGATTCCAGAGCCTTCGGGCGTGTCCGCGCACGCGTACGCAGCGTGCGCACTTGAGCCGAGGATGAGCACCGCGTCGTCGGCAGGGCTGCTCGTCGTAACGGTCGGGTCGTTCAGGTCGACGTCGAACGGCCCGAACGCGGCCGTCGACGTTGAGTTCCCGGCGACGTCGGACACCGCGCGCGCGACGATCGAGTCGGACCCTTCACCACTGGTCGACAAGACGAACGACGCGTCGCCGGGATCGTCGAGGCCGGATGTCGCGTCGCTGCCGGTGCACGCGACGGTCACAGCCGTTGTGTACCAGCCGTTCTTCCCGAGCGTCCCCGCAGGCGCGCCGCACGCGACGCTCGGCGCGACGGTGTCGATGTGGAACGGTCCGAACGGTCCGGCGACCGTCGTGTTCCCTGCTTTGTCCTTCACCGCGCGCGATGGTGTGGAATCGGCGCCGTCGCCCGTCGTCTCGAGCGTGAACGACGCGTCGGCGGCATTCGCCAAACCCGATCCGGCGTCGCTCGCGGTGCACGCGTACGACACCTCCGACGTGTACCAGCCGTTCGCACCCATCGTGCCGTGCGGTCCGGCGCAGGACACGACCGGGGGAACCCGGTCGCTTCCTTGCACGACGTGGAACGTGACGAAGGTCGCAGTGTCGTCGCGGAGCGTGGACCCCGTGCCCGGCGGCGTGGTCGTCGTCGTGTGCAGGCGGATCACGTGATCGCCGATCGGGGTGTTGATGTCGGCGGTGACGGTCGCGGTCACCACCTGAGGCGCCGGGTCTCCCGGCCACGTGATGTTGCAGAACGGGTCGGCGTAGAAGCGCACCGCCGATGACGGCGTGTCGCTCGTTACGGCTCCGATGGCATCGACCACGTAGCGAACGTCCACCTTCGCGGTCGCGGGGTTCGTCGGGGTCGCGGAACAACGGATCGTGCCGGTGGCGGTCAGCGAGATCTGGAACGAGACGGTCTGTCCCTGCTCGACCGTGACGTTGTTGACCGTGCCGTTCAGCTCCGCCGTCACGAGCTCCGCCGCGTTCGCCGAGACGGCCACCAGCACGGCGAGCGCCGCGCCTACGCCGAGCGCGCGCACTGCGGTGGAACGCATTCCAACCAGTCGGGACAACGCGCTCTCCTCCTCGAGCGTGCCACTCCGTTCCTTAGGTATCGGCCCGTATCGCTCGGACGTTGAAAATGCGGACGGAACGGGCGCGAGCCTCACGGGCAGAAGTCCGGGCGCGCGATAGCGTTACGTGCATGGGTCGCCACAAGAGCGCCGCGGTGTCGCTGCCGGCGCCCGCCGTCGCGGCCGGGATCAGCGTCGTGATGGCCGTGATCTACCTCGGGATCGTCGTCCGGCAGCACCAGCATGTAAGTGCGCGCGCGGTCTTCATCGCGTGCTTCCTCGTGCTCGTCGCCGGTCTGTTCGCAGCGAGCTTCCGTGTCGAAGGTCCCCTGCAACGAGCTGCATTGCTCACCGGCGCGGCGAACGCGCTCGTCGCCGTCGGCTTCCTTGGGCTGTTCTCGATCGGGCTGCCCCTCCTGATCGCGGCCGGCGCGGCGATGCCCTCGGTCGCGCGCGCCCTGACGTACGCACCGCGACCGTGGGGCCCCACGATCGCGGCAACGGCGGCGCTGGCCGCCGTTGCGGTGATCATCGTGGGGCTGCTCGCGACGTAAGCGCTAAGACCGGAGGCCGGCGAACAGGTCGGTCTCGATCTCGCCCGGCTTCACGCCGGTGTCGATCAGGGTGCGCGCGAGGATGTACTCCTCCCACGGCCACACCTCGCGAAGCGTCTCGTCGGGAAGCGCCATCCAGAACGACTCGGGATCGATCTGGGTGCGATGCGCGAGCAGCGACGCGCGCCGCTTGTCGAGGTAGTCGCCCACGTCGATCCGCGTATTGAAGAGGTGGTCGCTGTCGCCGGGCATCTCCTTCAGGAACTCTGCGAACGGACTCTCGACGTCGAGACCGGCGAACGCGTCGTTCAGCGCTTCGATCCGATGTCTCGTCCACCCCGAGTAGTAGAGCTTCTTGGGGGTCCACGCTTCCCCCGCATCGGGGAACCTCGACTCAACGCCGGCCGCTTCGAAGGCAGTCACCGCGATCTCGTGCGCGCGGATGTGGTCGGGGTGCGGGTAGAACGAGTGGTCGTCGCCGTACGCGATGATGACCTGCGGCCGCTCGTCGCGCACGATCCGCACGAGCTTGCCGACAGCGTCGTCGATGTCGGCGTTCCAGAAGTTATCCGGCCTCCTGTTCTCTTCGGTGTCGGGCATGCCGGAGTCGTGATACCCGAGGAGGTGCAGCGACGCGTACCCGAGGACCGCCACGCTCTCGCTGAGCTCTCTCATCCGTACGGCCGGCAGATCCGCGCGCACCTCTGGTGTGTCGGCGGCGGGGTTGAGGATGTCGCCGGCCTCGCCTCCCGTGCACGTGACGAGCACGCAACGAACGCCTTCCGCCGCGTACCGCGCCGTCGTCCCGGACCCCTTCGACGCTTCGTCGTCGGGGTGCGCGTGGACCTGCAAGAGGCAAAGCGGCTCGGTCATCGTCCTCATTCAAGACATCGAGGGCCGCTCGATTCAAGTCGGCTCTTCGCGCACACCATGCGGTACAGTTCCTTCGCTCGAGCAGCCCGACGGGAGGAGTGCATCCGTGACGACCGAGACCGCGCGCGCGGTGGGGGAGATCCGCCGGTTTTACGAAGGGATGAAGGTTCCTGTGGTTTCGACCGCGCGCGCCCGAGACGACGTGTTGCAGCTTCTCGAGGAGCGGAAAGCCCTGCAGCGCGCGGGCGAGGCGCTGATGGCGGCCGCGATCCCGTTCAGCGGCGATCCGGCGTTGAAGCAAGCGATCGAAAGCTTCAGAGCTGTGCTTGAGGGCCGGCGGAGCTGACAGTTCCGACGGCGGTCGCACGCCCAAGCCTGGCGCGCGCGATCGACAACATGACGATCGTCACGCCGGCCGACGCGCCGGCGATCGCCCAGTGCCGGGTCGCAAGCGCGACCACGATGAAGAACCCACACATCCCGTAGGCCAGCATCGGCCCGCGCGCGGCATCGACCTGCTTCTGCGCGCGCGCTTCGAACAGGGCGTCGACGGTCAGGATCAACGCGCCGACGAAGATCCACCCGGCGTAGTTCGTCAACGGCACGTCGAACCACTGTCCCGGCGCGCGATACGCGTAGAGCCAGCCGATGAACCATGTCCCGCCGCGGAGCGTCATCGGGTCGATGACGAGATCGATCGCCGCAGCGAAGAGCGCGCCGCCGAGGATGAGGATCCCCGGGGAGACGTTGGCCCGATTGACGAGCGCGCGGCCGGCCCAGACCACCGTGCCGAACGACAGCGGGACGAAAAGCGGCACGTTCGAGACGTAGAGCTCGTAGCCGTGCGTCGTTGCGATGTAGTCATAGCGACCGTAGGGGAATCCGGTGTGCGTGCTGAGGTACTCGGCCGCCAGCGAGATGCCGGACGCGACCAGGATGAAACGAAGAGCGCCGCGCCACGATCGCTCGGCCGTTGCCGCCCAGAAGAACGCGATCACGAACGCGAAGGCATACCAACGATGGGTGAGCGTGTGGAGGACGATCATCACTCGTACGTGATCCCGAAGATCCGGTCGAGGCCCAA
>VAYV01000097.1:2246-6054 GCA_005883175.1 Actinomycetota bacterium | reverse complement strand
CGTTCCTCGCGAGCCTCGCCGGCGCGCCACCCCAAGAAGTCGGCCCGTGCCAGCGCGCGGTCGGCTACGCGCAAGCCTTCGCGCGCGAGAACTACGCGTTCGCGCAAGCCACGGAGGTGGGCGACACCGGCGAGCAGCCGCAAGTGAGCTCGTCGCCGACCCCGGGACCGACGCTGCCAGGCGTTCCCGGCGCACCTTCGACGGGTGGGACCAACAGCACCCCGGCGACCAAGCCGGTGATCAAGATGCTACCGGTCGCTTTCACGTTCAATCCGCTCAGCCCGTCGCTAGTCGCGCTCAACACCGCGCTCACCGCGTGGCGCGCGCGCTGGCTTACGGCAGACGATGCTGCGCGCTTCCCGGCTCACATGGCCGCGACGAGCACGCCGGATGGTGCCGACGGGATGTCCGCGATCAGCGAGACCACATTCGATCCCGCGACCGGCATGCTGAAGCTGCGTGGTGACTCCCGCGTCGCGCGCGTCAGCCTCGGCAGCGGCGCCATCGTCCTCAACGGGGTCCACACCCTGATCACGATGATCGACGACGGCACCGGGCCGAAGTCGACGATGTCGATGAGCGTCGCGAGCGCGGAGGTCGGCGGCGTGCCGGTTTCCATCGGCCTCGATGGCGTCTCGGTGAACGGCAGCCAGGTCCCGGGCGTCGGCGACGCGATCCAGCAAGCGAGCAGCCAGCTGAACACCGCGCTCGCGCAAACCGGCTGGTCGATCACCGCCGCGAAGCCCAGCGTGGTCCAGTCGGTTGGGCAGAAGACGATCGACGCGTCCGCGGTTCTCGTGAAGTTCGCTCCGCCGTCGCCGGCTCCCGGCGTCCCGACGATCTTCACGTACTACTGGATCGGCCAAGTGTTCGCCGACCAACTCGGCACCGTCGGAGTTCCCCTCGGTGGCGGCACCGGCAACCTCGGCGGCGGCGGCACGAACCCGACGTCCGGCTCGACGCAGTTCCTCCCCGGCACGAACGGGACCCCCGGCTCGCCGGCCACGCTCGGCCAAGGACAGTCGAACGTCGGCGGGCTTCAGCACCTGCTCAAGACCAAGCCGCTGTATCTGCTGCTGCTCTACTTCCTGTGGCAGGCGATCATCATCGGCACCGGAGCGAGCCTGTGGTGGCTCAGGATGGGAGGGAAGGCGGCATGACCGTGATCGCACAGCGAGTTCGCCGCTTCGTCCCGACGGGACGCCGCCAGGAGACCGCGCGCGTCGTGTGCCCGGTCGACAACTGGTCGTTCGCGCCGAAGTTCACCAACGGCGTGTGTCCGCTCTGCGGGTACAAGCCCGAGGGCGTCGAGTTCCACGCGCCCTTCGCCGCGCGCGTCGACTGGTTCTGGCCGAGCATGGCGTTCATGCTCGCGGCGTCGATCGCGATGGGCGTGCTCGTCATCCTGGCCTACGGCCACAAGTAGAAAAGCAAATCCCCCAGGCGGGGCTGGGGGATCGCTTCCCTAGGGGGGGCCTTTGTGTCCGGTTCTCAAGTCTGCGGACGGGTCGGCAAAGCCGCCCATCTCTGAAGTTTCATCGGCGCGGATCCGCCGGAACTGAAGCGAAGAAAGCGATTGCCCGAAATGCCCGATTCGACCCGGGGATTACGGGTAGCGGATGATCCCCTCGCGCGCGGCCGTGGCGACCGCTTCGAGCTTCGAGTGCGCCTGCAGCTTCGTGATGATGTTCTGCACGTGGTGGCGCACGGTGTGGACGCTGATCACGAGCTTGTCGGCGATCGCCTGGTTCGCGAGCCCCTCGGCGAGGAGCGACAAGACCTCGATCTCGCGTGAGGTCAGGTCCGCGCCGACGCCGCGCTTCGTCGGCCGGAGCTTGGGCAGGAGCCGCGCGAGCATCGCCGGCGAGATCAGCGCTTCCCCCGCGGCCGCCGCGCGAACGGCACTCACGACCTCTTCGATCACTTTGTGCTTGGTGACGTAGCCCGAGCAGCCTGCCTCGATCGCCCGAACGAGGACGCCCTCGTCCGTGTAGGAGGTCACCATCACGACCTTCGTCTCGGGCAGCTCCACCTTGATGCGTTCGGCCGCGTCTACGCCGGTACCGTCGGGCAGCTCGTAATCCATCAACACGACATCCGGGGCATGCATCCGAGCAGCCGCGACCGACTCCTCGACGGACCCGGCCGTGCCGACGACGACGATGTCGTCCTCCTCCTGGAGGGAGCGCACCACGCCCTGCGCGAACATCGCGTGGTCATCGGTTACCAGGACGGTGATCTTGCCTTCGCCTCGCATGTCCTCCCGCTTTTCGCGGGAGGGTATCACAGGGCTTTCGGGCGAACGGGACCCCGTCCCGGGTGCTTATGCCAGGGCGCGGCTGCGCTCGGAACGGACGCTGAGCAGGTTCTTCACGGCCGAGACGCCGTCGAGGGCGGCGATCAGGGAGCCGACGACGCGGACGTCGCTCTCTCTCGCGACCTCCCCTTCGACGAGCACGACGTCGTCGTCGATGCCGATGTCGATGTTGTAGTCGGGGGGCGCGAACCGGCACCGCCACAGCAGCCGCTCCACCGCGCGCTGGAGCGTGAGGTCGCCGCTTCGGAGGAGACGCAGCAGCTCGGGGCGGGACAGGATCCCGACAAGGATCGTTCCCCGCAGCACGGGGACGTGACGCAGGTTCGATTCGAGCATCCGTCGCCCAACCTCGGTCGGATCGTCGTCCTGTTGGGCGGGCGACGCTGGAGGTTGCATCACATCGGCGGCGCGAAGGCCGGCCGACCACCTCGACCAGTCGGGGTCGGGTCCGGTGAGGGCTGCTCGCAAGAGACGGGCCGCGCGGCCGGGACCACGGACCGCGGCGTCGGCCGGGAGGAGGTCGCTCTCGACGATGACGCCGTACAGTCGGCCGTCGTCATCGATCACGGCTGCGGCTCCGCCCGAGCACAGCACCGCGCGCGCAACGTCGTGCAGGGTGGCGTCACGCGGAACCGAGACGAAGTCGCGTTTCATCACGTCTTTGATCTTCATGCCGCCTCCGACGCTCTACGCGTTCAGTGTCGTGACGGCGCGCGCTCGCAGATAGGAGCAGGTGTTGGGCTCACGCTAGGCAGGTTGCGCTAGCCGGAGCCGTCAACCAGCGTATTCCTGGATGATTCGCTCTCCATCGCGACGCACAGGTTCGCGAGCAGGTCGCGCACCGTGGTTTGCGCTGCGTGCTGCGACACGAGGGAGTCGTCGATGCCGCCGGTGACTGGTTCCGGTTCGCGGTACGCGCCTAGAAGTGACAAAGAGGAACTCTCGCCTTTGGATCTCGACAACAGCAGGCGACCTTCGAGCTCGGGGAACACACACCGGTACCCGTTCGTCTGCAGCCGGATCGGGATCTCGATCGCGTTGCCCTCGACGAGCACCGTTGGACGGCCGAGCGTCACCTCGATCGTCCGCGGTCCGTCGGTGTGCGTCACCCGCAGGCCGGGCTTCAAGCGCGCGCGCAGATCAGCGCCGGCTTTCTCTCCCTTGTGTGCGGCGAGGCGGAGGAAGGTCTGCAGCCAGTCGGTCTCCTCGTGCGACAGGAGGCGGTAGACGTCGTCCACCGGACGATCGATCGTTATCCGCTCTTCGACGGTGCTCAACGGCGCACGCCTCCTGTAAGCGGCCTCGGTGCCGCTCCCTTATTGAGCCACGAGCGCCCCTCATCCGGGAGGGGCGCTCGTACTAATCGAGGTGGTGTCGGCGTGCTATCAGGCGGCCGCCGCGCGGCGGAACCACCGCTGTCCGTGTTCCGACGATTCCGTTTCGTCCGAAACGAGCAGCGGCAACGCGCCGCCGATCATGACGAGCAGGCCG
>VAYV01000097.1:1077-2177 GCA_005883175.1 Actinomycetota bacterium | reverse complement strand
GACAGCGCGTTGAGCGATGTGATCGACCGGCGCGATGCGTCGATCTGTTGCTGCTTGAAGTAGGGCTTCATCGCCTTGTTCAGGGCGTCGGCGTCGGACGTCTTCGAAGGAAGTGAGAAGGCGAAGACGCTGATGATCACGAGCGCGCCGACCGCGACGGCGACCATCGATGTGATGCGCGCGCGCGCGATGCCGAGGCCGGCGATCACAACGCCTGCCCCGAGGATCAGCCAGGGAACGACGGTCGTGCTGATGCTCTTCGCCGGGATCGCAACGGCCGAGTGAAGGTGCGCGTCCTGCGCGGCGATCGTGCCGAGCAGCTTGTCGAAGCCCGCGGCGGTCTGCGGGATCTGCTGGACCGACGCAGCGAGCGTCGGGAACTGCTGCTGCGCGAAGGCGGCGAACTGCGCGGGCGTCATCTTGAGCAGGCGGGCGAGTGCCGGGATCCCCGTCGATTGCAGCTCGGTTCCGGCCGCTTGGAGCTTGGCGACGTCGGCGCGGAGGGCTGCAACGGTTGCCGGGGTGACGTTCTTGGCGAAGTCGCTCGTCATCCGCTCGAACGCGGGCGCGCGCGAAAACATCTGGAATGCAAGGGTCCCCGCGATGAGCGCGACACCAACGGCGACGAGCGTTACGGTCCCGATGCGACGTTGCATGACGTCCGTCCTCTCCCTCGACTGCGTCTGTTTGCATGGTGGCGCCGCATTCGAGGGGGAATCCATAGTCATTCGGAGCAGGTCGCGCGGTCGCGATGCCGCACTCGCGTCGTGTGCGAAGTTTCGGTAGGCCGCCCGACCTATGAAGATTGAGCCGTTTGACGAGTGCGCAAAACGCACTCCGGCACCGATACATCAGATACGTGGGGAGGACTCAATGGGCGCACATCGGTCGTTCTCGGTTCTGATCGTCGTCGCGGGTGCCGCGACTGCCTTCCTCGGCATCGCCATCGCGACGATGGGGGTGCTGGTTCGTCAGCGGGTCAGCGCGTCGCGGCGAACGAGACCGAGCTTCGACATCTAGATTTTCTCCGGGCCGTCCTTCGGCGCCGACGCCGATCGATACGCGAGGATCTCTATCGCTTCGAGCGTGACCAATCCTTC
>VAYV01000097.1:0-1047 GCA_005883175.1 Actinomycetota bacterium | reverse complement strand
AGACGTGAAGCATGCCCGAATCCCTCGATGCCGCGGAGCACGGTTGCGCCGGCCATCCCTTCCTGGCGAACGCGCTCGACGATCGCTTGGTACAAGGGCTTGCCGTGCCACGTGTCGGACTCGCCGACGTAGATCCTGAGCAGCTTGCCGCGGCCTTGGAGATTCACAGCGCCCTCCCTGCCCACGTGCCAGCGTACACCGCGAGCAGCCCTGCTCCGACGCTCGCAAGAACGTTCACCGCCGCAAGCAACACGGCTCCGTCTTCGGCGAGGCGCATCGTTTCGAACGCGAAGGTCGAGAACGTCGTGTACGCGCCGAGGAAACCGACGGTGAGCGCGATGCGCAGCGTCGGATGCGGAAGGAACCGCTCGGTCAGCAGCGCGAAGATGAACCCGAGCGCGAAACAGCCCGATACGTTGATCGCGAGCGTCTCCCAGGGGAACGCACCCGCGATGTGTTCGCTGATGAAACCGCCCAGCGAGTAGCGCGCGATCGCGCCGAAGAAACCTGCGATGCCGACCCAAATCGTTCGCACGTGCCCTCCGTCTACGAAAAAAGCTCCTACCGTCACCGGTAGGAGCCATCAGCGACCGTGGCCGCGGTTCAGGCGAGCTCCATCGCCTTCTGCGCGCGAATCTTAACGGCTTTTTGACGGCTCCGACACGGATACCGACGACCTCTTAACGTCGCGCGCCCGACACTGCGGGTATGGCGCAACGGGCACCGAAACAGCCGGAAACGAGCGACATCCGCACGGGGGTGTGGGAAGGCATCCCCGAGCGCCCCGTCCATTCGGACAAGCTCGCGCGCATCAAGGCAAAGGTGGTCGGTAAGCCGCTCGCAACGGAACGCCTTGTTCACGAGCGTCTCGGCAAGCCGACCGCTCTTGCCGTGTTCGCGAGCGACAACTTGTCCTCGTCCGCATACGCGACGGAAGAGATCCTCCGTGTGCTGCTCGTCGGCGGCGGGTTCGGCGCCCTCGCGTTTGCGCGCGTCGTTCCGATCACGATCGCACTACTTGCCGTCCTCGCCGTCCTTTTGTTCTCG
>VAYV01000096.1:5875-15620 GCA_005883175.1 Actinomycetota bacterium | reverse complement strand
GACCATGCCGGGCGGGAGCGGGTTGCCGTCGGGGTCGTAGACATCGATCGCCATTCCGAGCGCCGGGCCCCCGAGCGTGCACGGGCGAAGGGGCGTCAGCGGCGTCGGCGACAGGAAGCACGCGCCGACCTCCGTGCCGCCGGAGATGTTGATGATCGGGCAGCGCGCGCCGCCGACGACGTTGAAATACCAGAGCCACGGATCCGGGTTCCACGGCTCACCGGTCGACGCCAGGATCCGAAGGCTCGACAGGTCGTGCTTCGTCACGTTTTCGTCGCCGTGCGGGATGAGCGCGCGCACCAGCGTCGGCGACACGCCGAGGATGGTGACGCGATGCCGTTCGATGATCGACCAGATCCGGTCGGGCGCCGGATAGTCGGGCGCGCCTTCATACAGCAGCACCGCGCCGCCGTTCGCACCGGCGCCAATCACTTCCCACGGTCCCATGATCCAGCCCATGTCGGTGACCCAGAACAAGAGGTCGTCGTCGTGGAGGTCGACCTGGTACGCAACCTCCTCTGCGATCTTCACGAGGAACCCGCCGTGCACGTGCACGACACCCTTCGGGCGGCCGGTCGTGCCGGAGGTGTACGCGATGAACAGCGGGTGCTCGGAGTCGAGGTGCGCGGGCTCGCACTCATCCGGCCGGCCGGCGACGACGTCGGACCAGTCGACGTCGCGCCCCTCCGTCCACGGCACGTCGCGATGGAGGCGTCGCGCGACGATCACATGCCTGATGCTCGGCGACGCGGCGACCGCTTCGTCGGCTGCTTCTTTCATCCGCACCTGCGAGCCGCGTCGCCAGAAACCGTCGGCCGTGATCAGCGCCACAGCGTCCGCGTCCTGGAGGCGCGCGGCCACCGCGTT
This sequence comes from Actinomycetota bacterium, assembly GCA_005883175.1. Lineage (GTDB taxonomy): Bacteria > Actinomycetota > AC-67 > AC-67 > AC-67 > AC-67. Next base: position 14,753 of record VAYV01000096.1, on the reverse strand, counting down.
CGCGGCGAACCCGGAGAAGATCGGGAGCCAGACGGCGCCGATCTTCGAGCACGCATACAGCGCGACGACGTTCTCGATGATCATCGGCATGTAGATCCCGACCGCGTCGCCCGGGCCGATGCCGAGCGCGCTAAGGCCGTTCGCGAACGTGTCGACCTCGCGCTTGAGATCGCCGTACGTCAGTGTGCGCGTCGCGCCGTCCTCGCCTTCCCACACGAGCGCCGTGCGGCCCGGCGCGCGCGCGGCGTGCCGGTCGACGCAGTTGTACGTGAGGTTCACCGTCGAGCCGCCGAACCAGATCGCCCACGGGATGCCTTTGGGCGTCTCGACGATCGCTCGGTACGGCGTGAAGAACTCGATCCCGAGATCGTCGATCACCGCTTGCCAGAACCACTCGATGTCGTCTTGCGACCGGCGGATCAGATCGGGATAGGACGAGATACCGTGCGCGCGCATGAAGCGGCTCACGTTCGACGGCTCGACGTACTCGGGCGTCGGCTCCCACGGGAAAGGTTCCACGGCGGGCAATCGTAGCGGCGGCCCCGGGTCCTCGCGCTTCGCCGGGCACTCGCGCAACGCCTTACACTGGCTTCGTCGTGCGAGGAGGCATCCGATGAGCGAATGGCGGGTCGAGAAGGACTCGATGGGGGAGGTTCGCGTGCCGCAGGATGCGTACTGGGGCGCGCAGACGCAGCGCGCCGTCGACAACTTCCCCGTGAGCGGCATGCGGATGCCGCGCCGTTTCATCGAAGCGCTCGGCCTGATCAAGTGGGCGGCCGCGACGACGAACGAGGAGCTCGGCCACTTCGACGCAAAGAAGGCGGACGCCATCAGGCGCGCGGCCGATGAGGTCGTGGCAGGGACGCTCGACGAGCACTTCCCCATCGACGTCTTCCAGACCGGGTCGGGCACGTCGACGAACATGAACGCGAACGAGGTGATCGCGAACCGCGCGTCGGAGCTGCTGGGCGGGGACCGTGGGTCGAAGGAGGTCCACCCGAACGATCACGTGAACGCGGGACAGTCCTCGAACGACGTGATCCCGTCGGCGATCCACCTCGCGACCCTCGGCGCGCTGCGCGACGAGCTCACGCCGGCGTTGACCCAGCTTCAGGGCGCGCTGCGCGCGAAGGCCGAGGCGTGGACCGACGTGCTCAAGGTCGGGCGGACGCACCTGATGGACGCCACGCCGATCACGTTCGGTCAGGAATTCGGTGGTTACGCGACGCAGATCGCGAAGGGGTTGGACCGGATCGAAGACGCGCAGAAGCGACTGTTCGAGCTTGCCTTGGGCGGCACTGCGGTCGGCACGGGCCTCAATGCGGAACCGGGGTTCGCCGCGCGAACGATCGCGTTGGTCGCGGAGCGGACACGACTGGCCGTTCGTGAAGCCGACGATCATTTCGAAGCGCAAGGCGGGAAAGACGCGTGCGTCGAGGTGTCGGGGACGCTTCGCACCGTTGCCACGTCGATGATGAAGATCGCGAACGACCTGCGGTGGATGGGCTCGGGGCCGCGCGCGGGGATCGGCGAGCTCCGCCTGCCGGAGCTGCAGCCGGGCAGCTCGATCATGCCGGGGAAGGTGGACCCGGTCATTCCCGAAGTCGTGACCCAGGTCGCGGCACAGGTGTTCGGCAACGACGCGACCGTCGCGATGTGCGGCGCGATGGGCAACTTCGAGCTCAACGTGTTCATGCCGGTGATCGCGCGCAACCTGCTCGAGTCGGTGCACCTGCTTGCGTCGGCGACGACGCTGCTTGCGGAGCGATGCGTCGAAGACTTGCAGCCGGACGTTGAGCGCGCGCGCGCGCTCGTGGAGCAGTCCTTCCCCATCGTGACGGCGCTGGTTCCGGCGATCGGGTACGACCTGTGCGCCGAGATCTCGAAGGAAGCCTTCAAGACCGGGCGCAGCATCCGCGACGTGGTGCTCGAGCGCGGAGTGCTCGGTGAGAAAGAGCTCGACGAAGCGCTGGACCTGATGAAGATGACGCGCGGCGGGATCGTAGCGCCGGGTCTCGGGGGCGGGTAGCCGCGAAGCGTCTCGCCCTTATCGTTCTGTTCGCGCTCGCGGCGTCCTGCACGTCGAGCGTGCCGCGCGCGCGCAACACGCTTCCCCCGCGACCGACGACATCGAGAGCGCGAACGGCGTCTCCTTCGGCCGGCGCTTCCACGTCGTTGCCGAAACTTCCGTACGTCGTCGAGCGCGCGGCCGGCGCCGTCGTCGGTGGAACCGGCTACATGCTCGGCGGGCTGATCCCAGGAGACTCGTCGATCTCGACGATCCTTTCGATCGACCTGCGCACCGGTTCGTCGAGACGGGTCGGCTCCCTGCCGATCGCCGCGCACGACGCGGCGGCCGTCTCGATGGGCAACGAGATCATCCTGTTCGGCGGCAGTGGTAATGCAGGGAATCTCGTCCAACGCTTCGACCCTGCGACCGGCGCCACGTCCACGATCGGTCACCTGCCGCGCGTTTTGTCCGACCTCGCCGCCGTCACGATCGGCAACTCGATCTTCGTCGCCGGCGGCTACGACGGGACGCGCGCGCGGCCTGAGGTGCTCGAGACGGCGGCCGGCCGCTCGTTCCGCGTGGCCGCCACCCTCCCCGTGGGCTTGCGTTACGCGGCCGTGGCCGTGGCCGGATCGAAGCTCCTGGTCGCCGGCGGCCAGACGGACTCCGCGTCCGCGTCCCGGTCGGTGTACCTCGTCGATCCCAGCTCGGGATCCGTGCGTCGGCTCGCCGAGGTGCCCGGTCGCCCGACTGCGCGCGTGTGGCAGATCTCGGTAACGAGCGGAAGGATCTCGCCGAGCAGCCCGCTGGCCTTACCTCTCGCCGATCCCACGCTGTTGGCCGGCGCGACGAGAACGATCATCGCCGGCGGTGCCACCGGGCTCGCGTCTTCGGGCGGAGAGACGAACGAGGAGATTCTCTTTACCTGAGCGCTCCCATCGGCCGCGCGGGGCCACCGGTATGCTTTCGCCGGTGAAATCCCCCCATCGCACAACCTCCTCGCTGCGCGCGGCCACGATCCTCGTTGGGCTGGGCCTGATCGCCGCGGCCTGCTCGAGCGCAAAAGCGCCGCCGACGGGAGCAGCGAGCTCCTCATCGTCGCGGTCTTCATCGTCGTCTCGGTCGAGGCCCCCCAACAGCTCGGTGACCCCAGGCACCGGTGTGAACGTGTACGCCGCGGCGACCGGCGGCATCCTTCCGCGCCTGCAATCGATCCCCGAGCGGGTCTACGTCCCCAACTCGATCGGGAACACCGTCTCGGTGATCGACCCCAACACGTTCAAGGTTCTCTTCTCGTACCCGGTCGGCGTGGAACCGCAGCACGTCACGCCGTCGAGAGACATGCGATGGCTCTACGTCGACCAAGGCAACACCGGCAACCTCACCGTGATCGACCCGCGCACCGGCAGGATCGTGCGCATCATCCCCAACGTCACCGACCCCTACAACCTGTACTTCACCCCCGACGGAACGAAGGCGGTCGTCGTCGCGGAGGACAACAAGCGGCTGGACTTCCGGGACCCGACGACGTTCAAGCTGATCAAGAGCGTGACCGTCCCCTGGCCCGGCGTCGACCACCTCGACTTCACCGCCGACGGCCGGTACTTGCTCGCGTCGACCGAGTACTCGGGGATGGTGGTCAAGGTCGACACCGTGAAGATGAAGATCGTCTCGCACCTGTACGTCGGCGGGAAGCCGATCGACGTGCGCCTGTCCCCCGACGGCTCGGTCTTCTTCGTCGCGAACCAAGGTTTGTCCGGCGTCTCGGTCGTCGATCCGGTTCACATGATGCAGATCAAGTTCATACGCACGGGCGTCGGCGCGCACGGGTTCGCCGTCAGCCGGGATGCGAAGCTCTTCTATCTGAGCAACCGAATCGCCGGCACGATCTCGGTCATCGACCCGTTCAAGCGCGCCGTCGTCAAGACGTGGCGCGTCGGTGGGAGCCCGGACATGATGCAGGTGTCTCCCGACGGAACGCAGCTGTGGTTCTCGAATCGCTTCAGCGGCTACGTGACGGTCGTCAACACGAAGACCGGGTCCATCCTGGCGAAGATCCAAACGGGCGCCTCGCCGCACGGCCTGTGCTACTTCCCGCAACCGGGGAACATCAGCCTGGGCCACAACGGCGTCTACCGCTAGATCAAACCGGCGGCCACGGGTATGCGCGCCGGTCTTCCGGCGGATCGGGGAACGCGCGCGCAGCGAGCAACTCCGTCCGCCGCTTCATCGCTATATCCAGCTCGTACGCAGTCAACCACGGTCTGAGCACGCCGAGGTCGGCGCGCTCGAGTTCGATCAAGAGCTCCACCGGGATCGGTTCGCCGGCGAAGTCCCAGATCACCGTCCGCAGCTTCGGATCGGCGTGGAAGCAGACGCCGTGATCGACGACCCAGACCCGCTTGCTCGACGTTTCCAGCAAGCAGTGCCCGGCTTTGCGATCCGCGTTGTTCATCACGTGATCGAGCAACGCCACCCGCATGAACGTGGCCGCGTGTTCGGGCATCAGCGTGAAGTAATGCTGCTCGGGATCGTGTTCGATGTAGAGCTGCATCGAGCCGATCCCTTCCGGACCGTCGCGCTCCACCGTCGGCGGCACCAGCGACCAGCCGAGCGCTTCGCTCAGCTCGTACGCCGCGATCTCACGCCGCCATAGCGTTCCGTCGGCGAAGTCCCACAGCGGCGTCTCGCCGGCTTGCGGCTTGTACACGGCGACGACCTTCAGCTCCGGGTCGGCGACGGTCACCGCGAACGTGTAGTTCGACGCGCCGGGAAGGAGACCGAGGATCTCCACGTCGCCCTCGCGCAACAACGTCTACTGGCAGCGCGGCCGGCCGGCGGCGACGACCTCGAGCGCCTGCACCGCCATGGCGCGCGCCTGCGCTCGCGTGACGACGAAGCGCGCGCGCGCGCCGATGTCCGAGGCGTCCTCTTCTGACTCGATCTCGGTGATCACGATCTCGACGTTGCCGCCGTCGTCCTCGTACTCGATCGCCATCTCGCCGACGCGCCACTCCGGTTCGAGCGGATCGTCGAGCGCGAGCTGCGTTGCGTCCGGAGACGGCCCTTCATCGACCTCCGGCAACGTGCCGAGGAGCTGCAGCAGCGCTTCTGCGAGGAGCCGCACTTGCTCCTTCTCGGCGAGCAGCGTCACCGTCTGCACGCCGGCCTGCGCCTGGACGTAGAAGCTCCGCTGACCGGGCTCGCCGACGGAGCCGGCCGTGATCCGGTCCACGCCTTCGATGTCGAAGCTCTCGCTCACCGGCTCCTCCGTCCGAGGATCGTCAGGTCTCCCGTTTCGTTCACGACCTGCACGACGGGGCCGAAATCGAAGAACAAGACGGCGCTGACCGACGCGGGATCGACGTTGATCCGCCGGTAGAGGTCGATGTGCACCCCGAGGAAGTGCGCGACCGACAGCCTGATCCAATCGCCGTGGCTGACGACCGCAACGACCTGCTTCGGGTGCTCCGCGCGCAGCCGCTCGATCGCCGCCACCGCGCGCGCCTGCGTCTCGCGCAGCGACTCGCCGCCGGGGAACCGCACGTCCGACGGCCACGCGCGCAGCCGCATCCACATCTTCCCCTTCGCCAGCGTCTTCAGCGATTTGCCCTCGAGCTCGCCGTATTTCACCTCGCCGATCTCTTCACGCTGCCGCACCCGCAGCTTGTGGTCGCGCGCGATCGGTTGCGCAGTCTCCACCGCACGATCCAGCGGCGAGGAGTAGATCGCGTCGACCTGCACGTCGTGCAGCCGCTCGGCCAGTCGAGCAGCCTGCACGCGCCCTTCGTCGGAAAGGTGAACGCCGGACGACCAGCCGCTCAGCCTGTTCCCGACGTGCGGCGTGAGGGCGTGACGGATAAGCAGGAGACGCATGAAGGCTCAGTCTATGCTCGCGCGCAGGGCGTCACCGATAGATGCGGGCGCCGCCGTCGCGGAACTCGGTCGCCTTCTCAGCCATCCCCGCCTCGAGCGCGCGCTCTTCCTCGAGCCGGTGCGCCGCGGCGTAATCGCGCACGTCTTGCGTGATCTTCATCGAGCAGAAGTGTGGCCCGCACATCGAGCAGAAGTGCGCCCGTTTCGCCGGTTCGGCCGGAAGGGTCTCGTCGTGGAAGCCGCGCGCGCGCTCGGGGTCGAGCGAGAGGTTGAACTGGTCCTCCCACCTGAACTCGAACCGCGCCTTGCTGAGCGCGTCGTCCCACGCTTGCGCGCCGGGATGTCCCTTCGCGAGGTCGGCCGCGTGCGCGGCGATCTTGTACGCGATGACGCCTTCGCGCACGTCGTCGCGGTCGGGCAGGCCGAGGTGCTCTTTCGGCGTGACGTAGCAGAGAAGGGCCGTGCCGTACCAGCCGATCATCGCGGCCCCGATCGCAGACGTGATGTGGTCGTACCCGGGCGCGATGTCGGTCGTCAGCGGACCGAGCGTGTAGAAGGGCGCCTCGCGGCACCACTCCAGCTGGAGGTCCATGTTCTCTTTGATCTTGTGCATCGGCACATGGCCCGGCCCTTCGATCATGACCTGCACGTCGTGCCGCCACGCGATCTCGGTGAGCTCCCCCAGCGTGCGCAGCTCCGCCAGCTGCGCTTCGTCGTTCCCGTCGGCGATGGACCCCGGTCGCAGCCCATCGCCGAGCGAGAACGAGACATCGTACGCGCGCATGATCTCGCACAGCTCCTCGAAGTGCGTGTATAGGAAGTTCTCCTGGTGGTGCGCAAGGCACCACGCGGCGAGGATCGAGCCGCCGCGGCTGACGATCCCCGTCACACGCGACGCGGTCATCGGGATGTACCGCAACAGCACGCCGGCGTGCACGGTGAAGTAGTCGACGCCTTGCTCGCACTGCTCCAAGACGGTGTCGCGGTACACGTCCCACGTCAGCTCTTCGGCTTTGCCGTCGACCTTTTCGAGCGCCTGGTAGATCGGCACCGTCCCGATCGGGACCGGCGAGCTACGGATGATCCATTCACGCGTCGTGTGGATGTCGCGCCCGGTCGAGAGGTCCATAACGGTGTCGGCGCCGAGCCGCGTCGCCCACGTCATCTTCTCGGTCTCTTCCTCGACCGACGACGCGACCGCCGAGTTGCCGATGTTCGCGTTGATCTTCACCAGGAAATTGCGCCCGATGATCATCGGCTCCGACTCCGGGTGGTTCACGTTCGCCGGGATGATCGCGCGCCCGCGCGCGACCTCATCCCGTACGAGCGCCGGCTCCACGCCCTCGCGCAACGCGCAGAACTCCATCTCCGGCGTGATCACGCCGCGGCGCGCGTAGGCCATCTGCGTCACCGCCGCTCCGGCGCGCGCGCGCAATGGCTTGGTGCGGGCGCCGGTAAAGCCCTCCACCGGCCCGTTCCGGCCGTCGGACTCCTCGACGTCACCACGCTCGAGGATCCAGTGCCGCCGGAGCGCCGGTAACCCGTCGCGCACGTCGACCGGGATCAAAGGATCGGAGTGGAAGCCGCTCGTGTCGTACAAGCGGATCGGCGGGTTCCCGTCGGATTGCGACACTTCGCGGAACGGCACGCGCAGGTCGTCACGTGATCCGGTGACGTATACCTTGCGGCTGCTCGAACGCGATGCTGTCGTCTCGATGTCGATCGTCGAGACCATGGTCAACTCCCTCCGCCGGTCTTAACCGGATCAGGTTCGAACGGTCGGCGGCCCCCAGCCGCCCTCTCAGCCCGGTCCTGCCCGAGCTCCCGTGAATCGCATCCTATAGCGCGGGCCGGACTGGTTGTCGGGAGCGCTCAGCGCGCGGCGCTGTCCACGAACAACGCGATCGATGCCGTGAAGCTGTGCCAGAAGTTGCGCGACCCGATCGGTCCCAGCTCGCCGTTCGCGAAGAACCCCGCCAGCGGCGTGCCGAGCACCTTGCTGACCATCGCCGCGTCGTGATCCGGCTCGTCGAACATGTTCGAGCCCCGGCCGTTGCACGTGAACAGCAGCGCGCCGGCCGGCGTCACGTCCAGCGAGGTCAGCAGGGTGTGCAGCGCGTCGTCGGCAGCCTCGGGGTCGCGAACGTGGAACTGGACCGTCTCGCCCACTGCGACGACATCGCCCACTGCGACGACACCCGTTTCGGCGTCGGCGCCGACCACGTTGCGAACGACGAAGTCACCCGCCGAGAACTCGGTCTTGTACTCGTCGGCCACGCGACCCAGGAAAAGGCCGTTCTGCATGAGCGCGCGCTCGCGAGGGCTGGCGTTCGTCCAGATCTCGTTGATCCGCTCCACGGGCCGGCCGCCGGCAAGCTCGAAGATCATGTTCCGGTCCGCGCGCGTGATCGTGGCGGGACCGCCGATCGGGCGACACCCTTGCGAAACGACCGGCCACACGCGCACGCGGCCGCTGATGCCGGCGCAGATGGCCCCGGCGGTCCGCACGTCGGCATTAAGGAGGAGCCTCGCCTCCCCCTCGCCGTGGACGCCGCTCGCGACGCCGCCGATCACGAGCATGCCGGGCGCTTCCTCGTTCATCTTCGCGAGCAAGTGTCCCGCCGGGAACGAGAACGGATCGCACATCATCACAACCGTGGCGTCGGGATCCATCCCGTCGGGCCATCCTCGGTACTCGGCGACTCCGTCGCCGACCTCGACGAAATCGAGCGCGAACGGGACGACCTTCGTGTCGGGGAGGACGGCGGCCCACACCGACACCGCGGGGCCGGCCTCGAGCTCGTGGGGCCCCGCGACGATCCCGTCCGCTCCGGATCCGAGCAAGACGGCGAGCGGGAACCGCTCGCGCAAGGCTGTCGAGATCTCGTCCGCCGAGTCCCGGTGATCGTTCGAAAAGAAGACGAAGACGATGTCGGGGTGGTCGTCTTGGAAGGTTGCGGTCGCCTCCGCAGCGGCTTCGGCGGTTGCGCG
>VAYV01000096.1:0-5868 GCA_005883175.1 Actinomycetota bacterium | reverse complement strand
GCGATGTGCCACGGCCGGGTCCTTCGGGACGCCGCTCAGCGAGCCGTCGGCCTCCAGTACCAAAAGCTTCGTCTCGGAAACCGACGAAACGCCGTGCTCTCTGAGAGCAGCCTCGGTCTCTTCCTCGGTGATGCCCTCCCGCTTTAGCTTCTGGTCGATCCACGCGCCGTCACGTGCCACGACGACGCTCTTCGACTCGAGCGCGCGCTCGATCACCGGGAAACGGATCCGCAAACGCGCGACCGTGTAGTTAAGCGCGAGCAGCGTCGCGATGATGATGAAGCCGCCGCCGAGCGACCGATCTTTGCCGGTCATCGCCGGCTGGACGGCGTTCGCGACCAGCAAGACGAAAACGAGATCGAATAGCGTGAACTGACCGACCTCGCGCTTCCCGAAGACTCGCAGTCCCAGCAACAGCACGAGATAGATCGAGGCCGAGCGGACGATCAGCGCCCACACCGGTTCGCCGAGATGGAAAAGGCCCATCGCTCCAAAGGATAGGCCCAGAGATCTGCGAGACCCGTGAAGCTCAGCGCGCGCGCCGATACGCCTTCCGCGCGTCCTCAATCGTGACGACGCGGCGACGGAAGTTGTGCAACGCGAACCGGTCGCACGCGGTCTCCGCGGACGAGTTCTTGTGGAGCTCCTCGTACAGGTACCAGTGGTACCACTCGTGGCAGTACAGGAACCGCACGACCTCCGCGCGTGACCGGAACGTGACGCCTTCGCTCAACGGGACGAACTTCAGGCCTTTCGCTGCCAGCCGCTTCGCTCCGTAGTGGACGACCTCGCCGAACGGATGGAAGGGCTCGGGGATCTGCAGCGTGATCGTGCGGTCGTCGAAGACCGTGTACGCGGCGAGGTGTGGTGCCGACCGGTACCGCAGCGGTTGCACGATCAACTCGTAGCCTTCGGCTTCGGGGAGCCCGGCGACGGCCGCTCGAACGGCGGCTTCGTCCATGGCCGGCAGACGAGAACGGACGCGCACTACGTGGGAGCGACCTGCTCGAGCTGCGCCCGCGTCGGCGGCTGGTAGAAGCTCAGCACTGCGTGCTCGCAGCCGGCCTGCTCGAACCCGGGAAGCAACCCGATCTGCTTCGCCATCTGTTCTTCTTGCTCGGGATGGATGAACACCTGCACGCCGCGCCGGATCTCCTTCGGATCGCGCCCGATCGCTTCGCAGTGCTCGTCGAGCACCTTGTTCAGGCGCTCCCATTCCATGGGGTCGAAGCTGACGGCGTTCCACTCGTTCGCGTGCGTGGCAACGACGCGGAGCATCTTCTTCTCCCCGGTTCCTCCGACGACGATCCGCGGATGCGGCTTCTGGACCGGCTTCGGGTTGCAGATCGCGTCTTTCAGGTGGAAGTACTGCCCGTCGAAGTTGGCTTCGTCTTGGGTCCAGAGCAGTTTGATCACCTGCAGGGCCTCGTCGAGCATCGCGATGCGCACGCCGGCGCGCGGGAAGTCGATGCCGTAGCCGGCGTGCTCCGCCTCGTGCCACGCGGCTCCAAGGCCGAACTCCAAGCGCCCACCCGAGATGTGGTCGACCGTTACCGCCATGTTCGCCAGGACCGCGGGGTGGCGGTAGGTCACGCCGGTGACCATGCACCCGATGCGCGCGCGCTTCACGATGGTCGCCATCGCCGCGAGCGTCGTCCATCCTTCGAGCGTGTCGTGCCGGAAGTCGGCCACGGTGCCGCCCAGCCCGTAGAAATGGTCGTAGTTCCACACAGCGTGGAACCCGAGCTCATCGGCGGCTCGCCAGAACCGCTCGAGCTCCTCGTAGGCGAACAGCGGTGCGAGCTTCGCGGAGATCAGCATGGGCGTATCCTCCGCGCGCGCGCAGGTCGCGCGCAAATGCCGATCAGACCGTCGGCCGGTTGACGATTCGGTCGGCCCACGGGAACACGTAGAACCACATGAGCGCGATGTAGCCGATCGCCAGCAGGAGATAGAGCACGACGCGCTGCCAGCGGCGCGCCGGCAGGAAGCGCCGGCGGCGGTGACGTCCGCCGAGCGCCTGCTTCCGCTTCTCCTTAACGGTGCTCATGCGGGTGGCGGTGGGCTCTGCCCGGGCGCCGGCGAGATCTGGTCGGCCCAGATCACCAGGCGATGGAGCGACGTGTGCGGCGGGGTGCAGGTGGTGATCGCCAGCTTGTAGGGATCCTTGCTGCTCGGATCGCCGTTGAGGACCCAGCCGTCGGTCTTCTCGATCTGCTTGGGGAACTGCGTCACCTGGTACGTGTAGCGGCCGGCGGGGGTGTCGATGAAGATCTTGTCCCCGGGCCGCATCTGGTTGATGTTGATGCACGGCGAGCCCCAGCCGGTGCGGTGGCACGCCATCCCGACGGTCCCGACCTGACCCGGCATCACGGTCTCGGGATAATGCCCGGGACCCCACGCGAGCGCGTCCAGCGTCACCCCCTGCACGACGATGCGAGACCAGCCGCCGCCGAGCCGCGGGATCGTCAGCTTGAAGAGCGCGCGCGGACCGTTGTAGTGCACCGGCACGATGGGCGTCGGTGCGCTCGACGCAGACTCGGAGGGGATCGGGGGCTTCTCTATCGTCGGATCGAAGGCCTCCGCCAGGACCGACTGGCGGTGGTTCGTGATGATCGAGGTGCCGACCTCCTCGTAGAGGACGAAGAGCAGCAACGTCAATCCAAGGACGATGAAGATGTTCCCGACGCCTCTGACGACACGCATGTGGCCAGTGTACGAGCGGATCCGGCGGGTCGCAGTAGCCCGTGATGAGGGGAAACGTTCGGAAAAGGTAGGAGGGGCGGATGTCCGCCCCTCCTCAAGTCTCTTAGGGTCCGTCCCTCATCGGGGGCCCCTGCGAGCGGCGCCATCGCAGGCGCGCGCGCGTCGTCGGGCCACGTCTTCGCCGCATCCGCCACGACCGGCGGTGCGCTGCAAGCATGACCTCTCTGCCCGCCACGCTGCTGGAAGATGCGAACGCCGGCCGGACCCGACCCCGTTCCTTCCGCGTGGCCAAAACCACACCCACCGTCACGAACAGCAACCCAACGAGCCCGACGGCTCCGCTGTTCGTTCCCGTCCGCACGAGTGGGGGCAATGCCAACACAACGGTGACCACCGCCGTGTCCGTATCCGTCGCCCTCCGACCGAGAACGTCCGTGCCACTTGCCGTTCCGACGTTGGTCAGGGCCCCCGCGTTGTTCGGCAGCGTCGTCGTCTTCGTCAGCGTCGTGCTGGCGCCCGGCGCAAGCGAGGGGATCGTACCGATCGTTCCCAGCTTGTCGTCGGTGACGAGGATGTTGAACAGGGTCACCTGACCGGTGTTCGTCACCTTGAACGTGTAGGTGACGGTGTCGCCTGGTGCACCGCTCGTCGGCGTGACCGACTTCTCGATCAAGATGCCGAGCGGCTTGAGCGAGTTCGTGACCGTGACCGTCACGGTCTGCGTTGCCCCAACGGTGAACTCACCGGCTGGGTCGATCGTCGGTGCGTTGTTGACCTCTGGGAGGTCGGTTGAGGCTGAAGTGGAAGACCGTGTTCTGCTCTTCCGCAGGCGCAACCTTCGTGATCGTGACCGCGGCCGGAGCCAGCGTGTTGGTCACCGTGACCGTCACGGACTCATCGGCTCCGACCGTGAATGCCCCCGACGGGTCGATCACGGGCGGGTTGAACGTCGCGCCGGGGTCATCCTCCGTCACGGTGCAGCTTGAGCCGGCGGGAACACCGCTCTGGCTGACGCTCCCCGAGCCGGTGACCTGGAGGTGGTAGACGTTCGACGGATTGGTGCACGTGATCGTGAAGTGGAAGACCGTGTTCTGCTCGCTGGCCGGCGCAACCTTAGTGATCGTGACCGAACCGGGAGCCAGGGTGTTCGTCACCGTGACGGTGACGGTCTGGCCCGCGCCGACGGTGAACGCGCCCGAGGGGTCGATCGTCGGCGGGTTGAACGTCGCCCCGGGGTCGTCCTCCGTCACCGTGCAGCTGGAGCCGGCGGGGACGTTGTTCTGCGTGACGCTCCCGGAGCCGGTGACCTGCACGTGGTAGACGTTCGACGGGTTCGTGCACGTGATCGTGAAGTGGAACACGGTCGACTGTGAGCCGGCAGGAGCCGTCTTCTCGATCGTGATCGATCCGGGCGCGAACGAGTTGGTCACGGTGACCGTCACCGTCTGGTTCGAGGCGACGGTGAACGCGCCCGACGGGGCAATGACCGGCGGGTTGAACGTCGAGCCCGGATCGTCCTCCGTCACCGTGCAGCTCGAGCCCGCAGGAACGTCGCTCTGCGTGACCGTGCCGGTGCCGGTGATCTGGACGTGGTAGACGTTCGAGGGGTTCGTGCAGGTGATCGTGAAGTGGAACACGGTCGACTGCGCGCCCGCCGGGGCAGTCTTCTCTATCTTGATGCTGCCCGGGGCGAGGGGGTCGACGAAGTTGATGATCGTGGCGCCCGTGGTCCCGACCGGGATCGTGAACGAATGCGTCACGGTGTCCGGCAGCTGGAAGCCCGGCGGCGGGACCGTTTCCGTCACGTTGCAGGTCGAGCCCGACGGCCCGCTCACCGCCACGAACCCTCCCGTCGCGTGAACGACCGCGCCGCCGGCGAGGGTGTTCGAGTAGATGTCCCCACTGCTCGGCGCCGGGGTGACGACGATCGGTTGGAGGGTTGGGTCGTCGGCCGAGTTGTCGCAGTTCCAGATGACGAACGTTGCCCCGGGCACCAAGTCGCCGTCGGGGTCGGCCGCAGAGTGCTTCTCGATGCGCACGTCGCCGCCGACGGTGAAGCACGCCGGGCCGGCCTTGCGGTTGCTTCCCGGCGACTTCGAAGGCGACTCCGTCGTCTTCGCGACGTTACAGATGCGCGCGCCGATCGGCGCGTCGGCCGGGATGTCGACGTGGAACGTGAGGGTGAAGTCTTCGGCGTTGTTAACGAGACCGAACTCACCTTGGTCAAGAACGGTGTAGGTCTTGAGATCGGGACCGCTACCCAACAGCACGCAGTCTGCGATCGCCCAGTCACCGACGTTGTTCGGATCTTGGGGGAAGTGGATCGTGTACTGCGCGGTGCCGCCGGGAACGAGCGATCCGCCGGTCAACGTCTTGACTGTGTTCTCGCTTCCCGGCGTCGGGATGATGCCGTTGCAGTTCTCCGTCTTGTTCGTGAACGTAACGCCGCCGGGCGGAACGATGTCGGCGAACGCAGCAGCTGCAGTTGCGAACAGAAGAACGCACACCGTCAGGACGACGGTGAGCACGCGCGTGCGGTGGGATACCTTCTGCGATTCACGTCGGAACATGCCGCGACGCGGCGAAGAAGCGTTACGGTCCCCCATCTACTTCCCCCTAGGAAGCAAAAAACCCCAACCCTCGTTGCCGAGCGGCCGGGTTCACCATTAGCTCGCTGCGACCCTATGGGTGACCAGAGCGCGATCGCAGGTCTTCGCTTCCGCCCCGTCGCCTCCGAACGTTCCCAATGTTGCATGGGTATTCAGTTGCGACAAGTTCTGTCACGGAATGTAACGGTCCCCCGCGCAGGGTGTCAATATGTGCAACCTGGAGCACGAGGGTCAAGAGTCCCTTTTCGGAAAGGGACACCCCCGCATCGCCGCTGCTCACGGCCACTCCGGAGCTACGCAGATGGGACTTTGATCTTGAATTCGTCCAATTCTCCCCCGGACGCACGGATGGCCCGAACCGTTACGGATCCGGACGCCACGGTCACGAGAAGGAAGTGGTACGCCGACACGCAACGCACCGCCCCCGGCTCGACACGAAGACACGGATACGAGGTCTGCCCGCCGCCGCCGGTGACGACGTAGTCGATCCCGCCGACGCGCAGATGTTCGTAATCGTGATTGTGTCCAGTCAGAACCAACGTCACGTGGTATC
>VAYV01000095.1 GCA_005883175.1 Actinomycetota bacterium | reverse complement strand
TGAAAAAGTTCTCGCCCCCCTTGGCCTCGTTCTGAGGAAGGCCGGTGCGAAGAGCCTCGGTGAGTGATCCCCAGAAGGGGTACAAGCGGGCGTTGGCCATCTCCAGGATCCCACCGACATACGAAGGCTTGTTCCGGTCGAGGAACAGGTCCGTAGCGGCGGAGTTACGATACTCGTCGCCTGCCCGTTCCAGCATGCCGAGTGAGACCAATGCGTCGAGGAAGTCCCTGACGCTCTTCGGGTGAAGTTCTAGCTCCATGGCCACGGTCTTGGCATCGCAGGGTCCCTTGGCCAGGTGAGTGAACAGTCCGAGCTCTACTGCGCTCAGAAGGGTCTTGGAGCCCCAAAAGGCCAACCCCAGTTGCAGGATAGGCTCAGGCGTGACTTGCTGGTCCATGTCCCTACTCCTTCAGCCATGGAGCGCCTACGCCCCTGTCGTCCTCGCATCCTGTCACATAGCGAGTGATGTCCGTTGAGTTCGCCCCCGAAAGGAGGCGCACGTGTACCGGAAAGAAATCTGGTTGTAGGTGAAGCGGCTGGGACGCGAAGGTATGCCGAAGACACAGATCGCACGCACGCTCGGCATGAGCCGCAACACTGTCAACCGGCTCGCGCAACTCGAAGAACCGCCGCGGTTCAAGCAAGGCGCAACGCTCACGGCACACGAGAAAGAGGTGCTCCGCATGTTTGCTCGCGCACTCGTCGAAAGTGCATACGAGATGATCCAAAGTGACAGTCGTGGCGAAGCGAGAACTGAACAGAACCGCAGGCAGAAGCGCTAGTTTTCTCAGAAATTACATTCGATGTAATTTTGTGGAGGTGAACGGACTCGAACCGTCGGCCTCTGCGTTGCGAACGCAGCGCTCTACCAACTGAGCTACACCCCCGGCAGAACCGGGATGGTACCAGGCCGGACGCGGCCTCTCAGCCGCTGATGTCTTTGCGCGCGCGCTCGATCGCCTCTTGCACGCCGCGCTGCACGATCGTGATCGACAGGTCGCCGCGCGACCGTTCCATGATCGAGCGGGCCACGTCCGTCGACCGGCGCAGTCCCCCGGTGATCGCGTCGGGATAGTCCATCGAGACGAGCACGTAGTAGATGTCGTCCATCGCGGCCAGCAACTCCTCGCCGCGCGCGAGATCGCCGTGGCGGATGATGTCGAGCAAGTGCCGCCGGATCTCGCCGATCGCCTCCGACAGCCCGTTCAAGTAGGCGGCGTCGCCGACGACTGCCTCTTCAGGCGTCGGCAGCGCCTGGCTATTGATGAACGCGAACGTCGCGAGCGACTCGGCGTACTCCTTCTCGGCATCGTGCAGGAAACCCGCGTGGTAGATGTCGGGGTACGGCTTCATCGCTGCGCGCGCGGCGTCGAGCTGCTCGCGTGCTTGCCCTTGCAGCTCACGTGCGAGCTCCATCTCACCGCGGTGCACTGCGCGGATGGAGTTTGCGCAGAAGCGGATCGCGGCTCGCGATGCGGTCAAGCCTTTCTCGCGCGCGGCGCTCTTCGCATCGAGGCGTTTGCGGATACCGGCAGAGATCTCGGAGAGGTCCACGGCCGTATGGTAACCGCTTAGCCGGAGATGCCGGCGTCGCGCGCAGGCTGCTCGGCAGGAACGGCAGGCGCCGGCAGAGGCACGACCTTCTGCTCGGCTGCGTGCCACCGCCGAAGTTGAACGACGTACAAGCCCAGTGCGCCGAACGAAGCGAGGCTCACCCACAGGAAGAAGCGCAAGCCCGGGACCGCGCCGAGGATGAGCGACGCAACCATCACGATGATCAAACGGTAGAAATTCCGGCGTCGCCGTTGGATCACGAGGTTGCGGCGACGCTTCGGCCCTTGCGGAAGGTCTTTCGGGACCATCACCCACCGGCCGGGGATGTGGGTCCGGCCGTGGCGCGCGCTTGCGAGGATGCCCATCGATCGCTCGAAGTTACCGACGCTGTCGATCGGCGACGATTCGAATCGAGGCTTGAGCAGGGAAGGGACCAGAACGACCGCCCACGCGAGGGCCAGAAGGAGGATCACCCAGATGCTCAGCCGCGAGCCTCCTCGATCGACGGTTGGCTACCTTCACGGCGAGCGTAACACCCCCAAATTCCGATTCAAGGACTCTCGAAACGCAAAACGCGAACGACAAAACCGGGGGAAGCCCCGGGGAAAAGCATTAAGGGCGGCGATGCTGGATGCAGGTGTACACCAACCGAGATCACGTCGCCAATGCGCACCGTATGGACTCGACAATACGGGCGGAGCGATGTCAGGCGGCAGGCAGGGTGAAGAAGAACGTGGAACCCTTCTCCGGTTCCGACTCGACCCAGATCCGGCCGCCGTGGCGCTCGACGATCTTCCGGCAGATCGCAAGCCCGATCCCGGTACCGGAATACTCGGCGCGCGTATGCAATCGGCGGAACGGTTCGAAGATCCGCTCTGCGAAGCGCGAACCGATCCCGATCCCGTTGTCCCGCACCCACAGGCACCAGTCCGGCCCTCGCCGTTCAGCTCCGATGTGTATGACCGGCACATCCGGTCCGTGGAACTTCATCGCGTTGCCGATGAGGTTCTCGAAGACCTCCGTGAGGCCGACTCGATCTCCCCGCACGAGCGGCAACTCGTCATGCGTGACGACGACGCCACCTTCGCTGATCGCCGCTTCGAGATCTGCCAGCGCCGACTCAAGAGCCTCCTCGCAGCCGATCACATCGGACGGGGTCTGCTGCGTACCGGCGCGCGCGTAGTCGAGCAGATCGGCCACCAACTCTTGCATGCGATTCGCACCCTGGACGATCCGATCGAGCAAGACCACCGTATGCTCTTCGAGGG
>VAYV01000128.1 GCA_005883175.1 Actinomycetota bacterium | reverse complement strand
CGGCGCCGGTCGGTCCGGCTTCGAGCTCGAGGCTGACTTCGTTCGTGATCTTGGCCCCTCCGCCTTCGTCGAGCTCCGGTCGGACCAGTGAGCCATCGACCACGAAGAGGTAGCCGCCGAAACCCTGCCGGAACTGGTGGCGGAGACTCTTCTTTGCGTCGAGCAGCCCGGCGTAGACGGCCGCGTCCTGGTGGACGGTCACCGCGTCGTCGGCGTGGGGCGCGCCGACGCCGCCGAAGCCCTCCGCGGGCACGAGGACCGGCCGGAGTGCGTTTCGCCTGGCGTCCGCGGCGAACTCGCGCTGCTCGATGCTCGGCTCGAGGCCGCGACGCGACGGCATGATCCACATCTGGATGAAACGCATCGGCTCGTCGGCGGAGCCGTTCTGCTCCGAGTGCCATGCGCCGTTCCCGAGCGTCATGCGTTGCACCGAGCCGGCGGGGAGCACGCCGTCGTTGCCGACATTGTCCTCGTGACGGAACGTTCCTTCGACGACGTACGTCAACCCTTCGATATCGCGGTGCGGATGCAGCGGCCAGATCGCGCCGGGGATCAAACGGTCGTCGTTGAAGACGCGGAGCGTCCCCCAGCCCATGTTGTCGGGATCGCGGTACTGATCGAACGAGAAGTGCCAGCGGGCCGCGAACCATCCACCCTCGGCCGCGTAGATCTCTTTGTCGCGCCGGACGATGATCACAGCGCCATCCTAGACCTCAGATCGCGGCGGCGACCAGGCGCGCATAGCAGCGTGCGCCTGCCGGCGTGAGGTGGATCCCGTCGCTGTAGAAGACGGTGCCGGAACAGTCGCGCCACCGCGAGTGCCAATCGACCAGCACCGCGCGTCCCGCATACCGCTTCACGCCCGCCGCGATCACCTTGTTGTCGCCGGCTTCCCACGAGCGCGCGGCCTTCACGTTCACGAACACCACCTTCGGCACCGACGCCAATATCTTCATGATCTCGTCGAACTGCGACGACAAGAAGCGGCCGTTGGTGCCGAGGTGGATCACGACCACCTTTCCGAGCTTGTGCTGATCGCGCAGCTGCCGCAGGATCCTGATCCCGCCGCTTACCTGCTGGCTCGTAATCGCGTCGATGTAGATGTGCGGGATGCGCGCGCGCAGCTGCGACGCGGCGCCTTCCATGACCGAGTCGCCGATCGCATCCACGTTCGCGCGCACGAGCGGCACGTTGGGGATCGGTCTGCGTTTCCGAGGCACCGCCGCCACGACCGTTCGCACAACAACACGTCGAGCAACCCTCGGTTTCGGCTTCACCGTCGGTTTCGGCGCCGGCTTCGGCACGCGGTCGACCACGTCGTCGAGCCGGAACGCCGCTTGGGGGACCTCGGAGTTGCGCGAGACCGACGTGCGCGCGAGGTCTGGGATCAGAACCACCAGGATCGCGATGACCGCGGCGACGACGATCGAGGTCGTGCGCCCTGCCGACCGCATCACACGTCCCCCGGTGCCCATACCTAACTCAACGCTGGACGGAGTGTAGCGTTGCGCGCGCCGCTTAGGCGTGCTGCGCGTGCACCGAGACGGCCGGCCGCTCGGTCTTCTCGCCCTCGTACAGCTCGGGCGTGGGCTCCCAGCCGTGCTTGTGGATCGCGCGGTCGAGCGCGGAGATGCACAGTGGGTCGAACTGCGTGGCGGCGCACCGGCGGAGCTCGCGGAGCCCATCGTCGACGGATTTCGCGAACCGATAGGTGCGGGTCGACGTCATCGAGTCGAACGCGTCCGCGACCATTACGACGCGCGCGGTGAGCGGGACGTCGTCTCCGAAGAGGTTGTCCGGGTAGCCGCGGCCGTCGAGACGTTCGTGGTGGTGCCGGACGGCGTTGACGGCTTCGCCCTCACGGAGGAAGTCGATCTCCTCGATCACCTCGCACCCGAAGATCGGGTGCCACTTCATGTGCTCGTATTCCTCGTCCGTGAGCTTGCCGGGCTTGGTGAGGATCGCCGTGGAGACGACGAGCTTCCCGACGTCGTGCATCAGCGCAGCGATGCGGATGCTGTGAACTTCTCTCTCGCCAAAGCCGAGCTCGCGCGCGATCATCGTCGTGAGCTTGCTGACGCGCTCTGCGTGCCCCCGCGTGTAGGCGTCTTTCGCCTCGATGGCCGTGACGAGCCCGCGGAGGGTCGCCTCGTACGCGTGCTCCATCTCGGTCGTCGCCTGGAGCACCCTTCGTGCGACAAGCACGGGCACGAGGACGAACAAGGGGGCCCAGAAGCCGATACGCAGATAGAGCGTTGCGAGGAAGAGTCCCACGAGAGCGAAGGACAACGTGCTCGCCATGATGTGGGAGTAGTTCAGGTGCAAGACCTCGCGGAGCGGACGGTCGATCGCAAGCGAGATCATGATCGCGACGAGGAGTGCGTTCGCGTAGAAATGAACGACCGCGGCGATCGCGATCGCCCAAAGGACGCGCGGGAAGTCGTGCGACGTCAGGTGTCCGATCGGCCCACGGAGGGCGACGTATGTCAGGCCCGAGATCGAGGCCGTCAACGCAAGCTGTCCACTATTGAAGATGAGATGAGGAAGCCAATCGTGGCGGTCTCGGGCGAGGAGGTACACGGCCCCTCCGAAGGCAGCGCAGACGGCAGCGTCTCCGGGGCCGAGGGAGACAAGCGCGGCGACACCGATCACATAGCTAACCGAATACGTTGCGTCGCGGATGCGCACCGGAACCATCTCGGCCATGAGGAAGAGGGCCCCGAAACCGAGCACCGCGAAGTGGATGCCGAAATGCCGTCCGATGAGAATGACGGCCAGCGCTGCGAGAGCAGCGACGGCCCCTATGTACACGCGCTCTAGTGGTGCGCGTTCATGCATCCCGATCTCCCTGAGCCCAACAGCGAGAGAGCCCATGCCTTCAGGCTTGAGCTCTCCCCTGTTTAGTGTCGGCTCAGGACCGACCAAGTTTTAGTGCCGGCTTACGGGTACCGCGAGTTTGCGCCGGCGGCGAGGAACAGTGCCGCGAGGCCAGCGAGTGCGATCAGGATCCGCTTCATTGGGGCCCACCCCCTCTCCCCCGTACCCGACTCGCCCGTGGGCGAGTTGGATGGTTTTTGGACGTCTACAACGGTCTCGATGCTTGCCGTTCGAGGAGATGGGGAGGGCGAGACGGTCTCCCACCATGGAAGCGGAGGCCCGGCCTGGTCCCAAGCTGGCACGCTCGGCTGAAGGTGCCGAGGGTTCCGTCCCGCGAGGGACGCATCACCACGGCCATTCGCCTCTTCGCGTCCCATCTACCCCCCTAAGCTGATGACGCTAGGAAAGGTATGGGCAGGGGCTGGAACGAAAAACCGTGGAAAACCCGGATTAATACCGGATAGGCCTAACGGACGATTCGGACAGGGCCGAATATGGCAGATCGGCGGAGCCCTAGGGGTTCCGCCGATCCGCGGGGGGAGAGGCTTCTAAGTTTTCTTGAAAGTACTGGTCAGGCGCTTGTCAGCTCACGGTCGCGCTGGATGAGGTCGACCAACCGCTTCTCGATCGCTCGCGCTTCCGCCGTTCCAACGGAGCGGATCCGGTCGAGGTATCTCTGGCGCAGCGCGGGAGTGCTGTTCTGTAGCGCCGTCAGGATCGTCTCGATCATCGTCTCTCACTCTCCTAGGTTGTTCAGCAACACTCACAACATCGGGGCGGCTATGGGCGTGCTGCATGACCGGGCCGGGTACTATCCGACCACTCAGAGTAACTACATGTGTCCAAGAGGTACCGATTTGGGGCATGCGGGTCGCTCAGACCAGGCCTTGCTTCGCGGCCCAGGCCGCTAGGGCCGCCCGGCCGCTCAGGCCCAGGCGCCGCTGGGCATTCGCGATGTGGTCTTGGACCGTCCTCTCCGAGATGAACAGACGCGCGGCGACCTCGGCGTTCGAGGCGCCGGCCGCGACCAGGGCGACGACTTCCTCTTCGCGCGCGCTCAGACTGCCCTCGGGGCGCTTCGGGCCCTTCGGCCTCCCGGCACGCGGCCGCGCACCCAGCATCCGCATGCCCGACTCGATCCGGTTCACCTCCACGACGGCCCCGGCCTCGCCGGCGAGCTCGCGCGCCTCCGCCAGTCGCGATGCCG
>VAYV01000127.1:3890-4691 GCA_005883175.1 Actinomycetota bacterium | reverse complement strand
GCCTACTACGGCGGCGAGCACGCGACGCTCATCTCGCAGGGCAGCGTGGTGCGCGCGCCGGTCGACTGGGTTCCGACGGAGACGTTCACGACGACCGCTACCACCCAAACCGGGACGCGCCCGCAGAAGCCGGCGAAGACCATCTACATCCCCGCGCTCCCGAATCTCGGCGGGATCTCTCCGAAGCGATTGGGCTTCCAGTGGCCGGTTCACGGCTATCACGGCATCACATCGCCGTTCGGGCCGCGTGACCACGGACAGTTCCACCACGGCGCCGACATCGCGTGCGGCATGGGCCAGCCCCTCTCCGCGTCGCGAACCGGCCGCGTCATCTTCGCCGGGAACGCCGGGGACGTGTACGGCAACACGGTCGCGATCGATCACGGCAACAGCTACATGACGGTGTACGCGCACATGACGCGCGTCATCGCGCACGCGGGACAGGTCGTCAAGACCGGGTGGGAGATCGGTACGTGCGGCATGACCGGGAACGCGACCGGGCCCCACGTGCACTTCGAGATCCGATATGACGGCTACGTGTGGGATCCGCTGCTGTTCTTGCCGTAGCGTCGCCGTGCCGTAGCGCCCGAATCTTCCAACACCTGGTGTGATACGCGCGCACGTAGCGCGTTTGCCCTACTCAAGTTGGCACCGTTGGCGGACGAAACATCACGGGGTCCTTCCTAGCATCGGCTCGACCGCCCGTCCTCGAGCCCATTCCAGAAAATGCAAACACGTAGATCTCGTCGCGCCCACCCGTTCACGTTGTTCGTTATCGCGTTCCTCGCCGCTCCCACCGTG
>VAYV01000127.1:0-3882 GCA_005883175.1 Actinomycetota bacterium | reverse complement strand
AGGCACCGGGCCGCGCCGAAGGCAAAGCGCGCGCGCTCGACGCCGGCGCTCCGTATCGGCTTCTCGTGGCCGGTAACGAAAGCTCCCATCACGTCGCCGTTCGGCTGGCGTCCATTCGTCATCACCCCCGGCGAAACGGGACCGCACCCCGCTAGAGAGTTCCATCACGGCATGGATATCGCGTGCGCCCTGAACCAGCCGGTCACGGCGTCGAAGGGTGGCCGCGTGATCCTCTCGGGTGTCAATCCAGACTACGGCAACCTCATCGTGATCCAGCATGCCGGTGGTTGGTCGACGTTGTACGGACACCTCAACAAGCGGCTCGTCAACGCAGGGAAGCGTGTGTCGCCGGGCGCGCTTATCGGTCTGTGCGGCGCGACGGGACGCGCCAACGGCGTGCACCTTCACTTCGAGATACGGCACCTCGGGTCGTTCTACAACCCCATCAACTTCCTGCCATAGCGGCTACTTGATCAGCCGCGACATCCGCCGGACGGCGAGGATCTTGCCGCCGGTCTGACACACCGGGCAGTACGTCACTTCGTGCGATTCGTACGAGACGCGCCGCAGGTCGGCACCGCACCGAGGGCAGGGTGTCCCGTAGCGCCCGTGCACGATCCAGTGGTCGCCGATCTTCGGCGGCAGCCCACCGGTGCGCTTCCGTTCTTCGAGCAGCCCTTCCGCAAGCACCTCGTGCACCGACGTAAGCAAGGTTTCGCGTTGCTCCTCCGTCAACGACGCGAGCGATGCGTACGGAGACAGGCGCGCGCGATGCAGGATGTCGTCCGAGTAGCCGCGGCCGATGCCGGCCACGGTGTGCTGATCGCGCAGCATCGTGTGCACGCGCCTGCCGTCGGTGCCCGTTCGGATCAGATCCGCGAACTCCTTCGAATCCGGCTCGGGCCCGAGCGTCGCGAGCGGACCCTCTTCGCCGGGCGCGAGCACCCACCACGCGGCCTTCCGTTCGGTTCCGAACTCTTTGACGAGCAGCCCGCTCTTGCCGAAGACGAAGCGAACGACCGAACCTTTCGCACGCGTCGTCTTCGGTTGCTTCTCGATGTCGACGCGGCCGCCTTGCGACAAGTGCACGGCCACGCGCGCGCGCTCGAGCTCCATCACGAGGAATTTCCCGCGGCGGCCGACGGCTACCAGCTTCTGCCCGTTGAGCGTGTCGTACATCGGAATGACGGTCTTCAACGCCGAGAACTGCAGCGGCATGATCCGCTCGATGCGCGCGCCCCCAAATGCGTCGCCGAGGCGCTCGGACAACGCCTGCATCTCCGGGAGCTCGGGCATGTGGTCATGCTACCGGTGTCCGTTGCGTCCGGATTGTTCTAACGGGCCTGCGCACGATGTCCGATTCGGTGCATTTTCGCGCCAAGATTCCGAGGATCATCGGGAGAAAAGGCCGGGGAAGGGGAGGGACCGCCAACCGCCTCGGCGAATTGTGTCTCCGAAGGAAGGAGACACGATGGTTACCTGGGTGCTCGTTGAAGAACCGACATTCGAAGTAGCTCGCGCGATCGAGATCGTTGAGTACCGCCTGAACTCCGATCCGGAGGCGGTCCAGTGGATCTGCGCGCACCTCCCCGTCGTGGAGCCGGCGCAGGACTAGCTGCAACTCACCTCACAGAAGCGCGCGCCCACGAGGCGCGCGTTCTGCTTTTCACGCGAGCCCGACGCGCGTGGTGCCCCGCGCCGCGCCCCGCCTATGCTTACGCCCGCTCCACTGTCTGGTTCGGCGAACGGCGAGGGAGAACCGATGGACTTCGCATACAGCCCCAAGGTCGAGGAGCTCCGCCGCAACCTGCTCGATTTCATGGACGGGCACATCTACCCGGCAGAGGCCGTCTACGCGGAGCAGGTTCGCGCGTCGGGGGATCCGCATTTCTACCCGCCGGTGATGGACGACCTCAAGAAAGAGGCGCGCTCGCGCGGCCTGTGGAACCTGTTCATGCCGGATGAGCAGTACGGCGCTGGATTGACGAACCTCGAGTACGCGCCGCTTGCGGAGATCACCGGTCGAAGCCCGCACATCGCGCCCGAGGCCCTGAACTGTGCCGCGCCCGACACGGGGAACATGGAGATCCTCGCCGAGTACGGAACCGACGAGCAGCGCGACGCGTGGCTGAAGCCGCTCTTGGAAGGCGAGATCCGCTCGTGCTTCTCGATGACCGAACCCGAAGTCGCGTCGTCCGATGCGAGCAACATCCAGGGAAGGATCGTGCGCGAAGGCGATCACTACGTGATCAACGCGCGCAAGTGGTGGTCCTCCGGCGCCGCCGATGCGCGTTGCAAGATCGCGATCGTTATGGGCGTGACCAACCCCGATGCCGATCAGTATCGGCGCCAGTCGATGGTCCTCGTTCCGCTCGACGCGCCGGGTGTGCGGATCGTGCGCACGTTGCCGGTGTTCGGGTACGACGACGGCGGCGGGCACTGCGAGATCGAATACAAGGACGTCCGCGTTCCCGTTTCGAATCTCCTCGGTGACGAAGGGAGCGGCTTCGGGATCGCGCAGGCGCGGCTCGGCCCGGGACGCATCCACCACTGCATGCGGGCCATCGGTATGGCCGAGCGCGCCTACGACCTGATGTGCAAGCGCGCGCTCACGCGTGTCGCGTTCGGCAAGCCGCTCGCACGACAAGGCGTCGTGCAGCAGCAGATCGCACGCTCCCGTATCGAGATCGAGCAGGCACGGCTGCTCGTGCTGAAGGCTGCGTGGCTGATGGATACCGTCGGGAAGGAGGGCGCGCGCGTCGAGATCTCGGCGATCAAGGTGGCCGCGCCGACCGTGATGCTGAACGTCCTCGACCGCGCGATCCAGATCCACGGGGCTGCGGGCGTCTCTGAGGACTTCCCCCTGGCGGCCATGTACGCGCATGGCCGGACGCTCCGCATCGCCGACGGACCGGACGAGGTGCACGAGATGGTGATCGCCCGGCGCGAGCTGGCCCGCTACCTCGAGGGCGGCTCGTGACCGACGAGCTCGTCGATCCGTCCGCGCTCGCGAAGTTCCTTGCATCGGAAGCGCCCGACTACGCCGGGGACTTCACGGTCGAGCGGATCGGTGAAGGGCAGTCGTGCTTGACGTTCCTCGTGACCGGCGACGGATGGCGCGTCGTGTTGCGCCGCCCCCCGCGCGGCGATCTGCCGCCGTCCGCGTTCGACGTCACGAGGGAGTATCGCGTGATGCGCGCGCTGCACGATCACGGCGCTTCCGTCCCGGTGCCGGGCCCCATCGTGCTGTGCGAGGACAAAGAGGTGATCGGCGCGCCGTTCTATCTGATGGAGAGCGTCGACGGCGTCGTCGTTCGCGACACGCTTCCCGACGCGCTCTCGTCGATGGACGACCGCGCGCGCATGAGCGACCAGCTCGTCGACACCCTCGTCGATCTTCACGCCGTCGACTACGCAGCCGTCGACCTGGCGTCGTTCGGGAAGCCGGCCGGATATCTAGAGCGCCAGCTCCGAAGGATGAACCAGCTGTGGGAGCTCGCACGTTTCCGCGAGCAGCCCGACATCGACGCCGTGGGGGAGTGGCTCGCCGCGAACGTGCCCGAGCAGACCGAAGCCTCGATCGTGCACGGCGACTACAAGCTCGACAACGTCATCCTCGCGCCGACCTCACCGGCGACCCTCCTCGCCGTCGTCGACTGGGAGATGTCGACGCTCGGCGATCCCCTGGCCGACATCGGCTGGCTCCTCTATTTCTGGCTGGACCCGGGCGACGAGATGTTCCGCGGTCCCGGTGCCGGCGGCGTGACATATCTGGAGGGCTTCCCGCGCCGCGCCGACCTGTTGCGGCGCTACGCGGAACGGTCCGGACGTGACGTGCGCGCGATCGACTGGTACGCGGCGATGGCGGGATGGAAGATCGCG
>VAYV01000062.1:4318-19396 GCA_005883175.1 Actinomycetota bacterium | reverse complement strand
CGACGTCGTCGTGGACCCACTCGACCGGGTAGTCGGACGATCCCGGGCGGCGGAGAACGACGGGCACCGCGCCGGACGCCGCCCCTTCCGCCACGGAGACCTGGTTCCCCTCGTCATCGGACACCGACAGGATGTGCCCGACCCCGCGGAGCCAGTCGTGCACGGGACTGAACGGCTCGAACACCACAGCGTCGCGCAGGTGCGGGGCCCGTTCGATGCGCGCGAGCTCGTCGGCGATGAACCAGCGCTCGCGCTCGCGCCGCCAGATCCATGAGTGCTCCCACGGGGGCTTCCCTTTGACGAGCAGCCGGTATCGCGGATCCTTCGCGCGCACCGCCTCGAGCACGTCGAGCGCGCGGTCGAGCCGCTTGCGCCGCGGAACCCACCCGAGCAAGCCGAGCGTGGTGCGCGCGCTCTCCAGCTTCGGCCTGTCGAAGGCGTGAACGTCTACGCCGTTCCACACGACGCGCTGCCGGGAGTCACTCCAGCCGAAGCGCTCTCGTGCCGCGAGCATGATGTGCTCGGCGACGAACACCATCACGTCGACGGCGTCGATATCCACCAGGCTCGGCATGTCGTTCTCGATCTCGAAGCGATGCAGACGGACGATGAGCCGTTGCTGGGGCCGCTTGTTGTGGCTGTACCAAACCGCGTTCGCCTGACACCATTCGCATACGACGACGTCCGCCCACTCCGCGAGCAACCTGCTTTCTGCGTCGTCGTGATCGCCGGGGCGGGTGCCGGTCCAGCGATCCTCTCGTATCTCTACGCCGGGCTTGGACGCGAGGTAGGCGCTGATGTCCTCGAAGAACTTGAAGTCGTGCGACGCGACGAGGATCCGGCGTGTCTCGGCCATCAGGGAACCGCGTAGAGCCGCACGCCTTCGTGCGACCAACGCCGAAGGGTCTCCGCGTCGTCCGGCCATCCTCGTTCTGCAACGAACGCGCGCCGGACGACCGCCGGCGCCGCTTCGTCGGTCGTCGCGCGCGCAAGGATCTCGGCGTCTGCGAACGGCGCGCGCAGGATGAGCTGCTCGAGCGAATCGGTATCGGCCGTTGCAGCAGGCAAGAACACCCACGGCGTCGACGCGAGGCGCGCGAGCTCGCGGATGCGTTGCGGCCGCGCGTCCCCGTCCTGTTTCACCACGCGAACGCGTGCGCCGCCGCCCGCCGCCGCCTCGAGATCGGCCGGCCGCGCTTTGGTTCCGAGCACGATCTCGTCCGCCGGATGGGTCTGGGCGGCGATCGCGCGCAGCGCGAGCGCGGCGTCGTCCGGCTGATCGGCCAACACGAGCGCCGCCACCCGGCGCTCGGCGTGCGCGTCCACCGCCATCCCGAGCGCCGATGCGATCGCCGCGAGCCGATCCATCGGCGTGTGCGCGCGCAAAGCGAAGAGCTCGCCGTTCGCGGCGAAGTGCCTTCGTGCGCCGTCGTCGTCGAGCAGCCCGTTGATCGCCGCCGCCGCATCGTCCGCCCCCGCGAACGTCCTCACGACCGGTGCCAGGTGTAGCGAGACGTCCGGGCTTGCCGGGGCCGCGACGGCGATCCCGCTCGCGAGCATCTCGAGGACGCGCTGCGGGATCTTGCCTGCGGCGTCGCCGCGCGCGGGCATGCTCAGGGCGACGGCGTAACGGCGAAAAAGCATCGAGAGTGGCTCGGCCAGCTCACGGACGCCGGCGGCCGTCGCGTCGGGCACGGCAACGCGGGGCAGCGCATAAACGTCGGTGGTGTCCTTCACGGCGGCGAGAACGGCCGCGGTCTCGCTCCACAGGCGGCGGTCGGCGGCGTGCCCGTCCGTCAGTACGAAGCACGCGCGCGCTACGCGCCCGGCGGAGCGTGCGTTGAAGATGCGGGGCTGGACGCACGCGGGCAGCGCCGCGATGTTCGTCATCCCGAGCGCGCCGCGAGCGGCGTACCGCGCAGCCGCGTCGGCGTCGACCGTGAAAACGGCATCGAACAGCGCCTCGACCGGAAGCCAGCGTTCGAACTCCAGCGGGTCCGCCGTGTTCCAGAACGCCGTCGGGACCTCTTGCGAGCGGCACCAGGCCGCGAGCCGCCTGAGCTCGTCGGCGTCGCCGTCCTTCTCGAGCTGCCCCTGCCAGCTCCCGTCGTTTGCGAATGGATCGGACTCGACGAGGAGCACATGGGGGTGAGCGTCCTCCAGCGACGCTTGCCAACCCTCCGGTCCGAACGTGACGAGCGTGCACTCGGGGCCGAGCTGCGCGCGGAGGGCGGAACCGACGATCGCGGCGACCCGCAGGGAAGCCGGCGAACGGGATGCGCGCGGGCGAGCCGGCACGTGAGCCGGCGGCGCCCATTCGGGCGTGGGGGCTTCGGGCTCGGGAGGGGCAGCCTGCGCGCGCGCTCGAAGGACCCTCCACGGCACCAACAGCCATCGCCATGGACGGCGACGCGCCCACTGGACGGCGTCGCGAAGCGCGTACCAACGGGTCCCGCGCGCGTCGTGCAGCGCCGTCTTCGCCTCGAACGCTTGGCGTTGCGCGTCGTCGAGCCTGCGTGAAAGCGTCGCGATCTGCTTCCGCGCCTCGCGGATGATCACGTCGCGCCGCTCGATCCCCTCGGTGGAGCGGCGCAGCTGATCGCGCGCGCCTTCGAGCTGGCGGGTGAGGCTTTCGACACGGTTCAGGTCGAGGCGGAGCTTTTCGACCTCCGCTCGAAGCTGCGCCAGGTCGTTCGACGGTTCTGGGAGATCCACGCTGTGAATCCTACCGGTGGCCCGGGGCCTACCAAACGGTCCAGAACAAAGCTTCGATCACGATCGCTTGAGCAGCCGTGAGCAGGACCAGACCAGCGATGACGCCGGGCCGGTCGCGGCCCGATTCTCGCTCCCACCTCACCAAGGCGGCCCCGGCCGCCGCTGCGATGAACGGCGCTGCAAACTGCCCCACGCGTTCGGTCTCACCCAAGAAGATGCGCGTGAAGTCGGCAAGCAGCAGCGGCAAGAGGAACGCGACCAACCACGCGGGCCGCTTCGTGAACAGCTCCCGCAATGAGAATGCCGCGATCGGCAGGCCCGCGAAGATGAGCCAAACCGCTGGGTCGCCGAAGAACCAGTACGAGAAGACACGGTTCGAGCGCGGTATGACTGTGCGCGCTGCAGCAAATGAAGCATAGAGGTTGAAGCCCACGGCGACCCGGAGGATCCCGAGAGCGATAAGGCCGCCGATCCCCGCGATCACGAGGAGTCGCACGGCGTCCTTCCACGGGCGCGCGACGAATGCGTAGAGGACGGCGAAGCCCGCGACGAACATGACCTGATAGCTGAAGAAAGACGTGAAGCCCAGCAGGGCACCGCCGACCAGCACGACGACCCAATGAGATTCCTTTCGGGTGAGTCCCCAGGCCAAGAGAGCCGCCGACCCGACCAGCAACGTGGCGTGGAACGCGTCGAGGTTGAGGAAGATGAACACGCCCGGAGCGGGAGCGACGCCGAGCAAGAAGACCGTGATCAACGCCGCTCGCTCACCTGCGAAAGCGCGAGCGATGAACCAAGTCGGTATCAGGATCAAACAAGAAAAGAGAGCGATGAACAGCGCTCGCGGGATCAGATGCTTTGGGAACCGCGACTGGAGCACTGAGAGCAGGACCTCGGTTCCGGGCGGATGGGTTCGCGCGTGAGCGGTGATCAAGCCTCCCTGTTCTTTGAGCAACTTCGGGAACGCCTCGACGAAACCGCGGACGCCGAGTGCCCGCACCTTCGGCACGTCGGCTTGGTAGTCGCCGTAGTGGGCGGTCGTGCGCGTTAAGGGCGAGACGAACTCACCCGGATTCCCGTTGACGATGGCAAGCGACGCTCCGAACGAGAAGAGGATCGCAACGACGATCGGGATGACCCACGCGGCGCGGTGCCATCGGTTTCGCGCGAACAGGAATGCAAGGCCTGCAGCCACGAGAGCGGCCGCGACCGCGAACCAGCCCCAAGAGGAGAAGGACGGCTGATACGCGCCGTAGATCGGCGGATACGAAGAGGGGATCCCCTTGTGTGCGGCCTTCGACAGCGAGCTGAACCACACGAAAACGAGCAGCCCGGCCGCCACGACGGTCAACGGCGAAACGACCCACCAGATCGTGCGCGGCCGTGCGGGAGGCTGCTCGGCATCTGCGAGAGGGGCTGGCGCTGATCCGGCGGTTCTCACGCCGAAACCGCCGATGTCGGTGCCAGCATGGCCATGGTCGGCGAGATTGTAGGGATGGTCATCGGCAACGGCAATCATCGCAGGCGCCGCTTTGGGTGGCCCCCGCACGCTGCGTTATCATTGCGCCGCTTTCTTGTGACCGCGTTCACGAGCGCGCATGTTCGCCGTGGCGAGCACGAGGAGGCGGGGGAGAGGAGCGGGCGACGTGACGCAGTACTTCTGGCAATACGGGACCCTCGGCGCCCTCAGCCTTTTGGGTGTCGGCTTCGTTGCCTTCGCATTCGGCGCCAACCGGGTGATGAGGCCGCGGAAGCCGCGGCCCGAGAAGTACACGACCTACGAATGCGGAGTTGATCCGGTCGGCGAGGGCTGGAGCCAGACGCAGATCCGGTACTACATCTTCGCCTTCCTGTTCGTGATCTTCGACGTCGAGAGCGTGTTCCTCTTCCCGTTCGCCACGGTCTTTGAGAAGTTCTCGCGCTCGGGTCTCGTTGTCACGGAGATGATCGTCTTCGTCCTGATCCTCGCCGTCGGCCTCCTCTACGCATGGAAGAAGAAGGTTCTCGAGTGGCTGTAGCAGCGGAAGGCTCGGAATGGGCCTGACGGACAAGGTCAATTTCCCGCAACCCGCCAAGTTCATTCTGAACTGGGGCCGGAAGTACAGCCTTTGGGTGATGAACTTCGGCCTGGCCTGCTGCGCGATCGAGCTGATCGCGGCGTCGACCAGCCGGCACGACTTCATCCGCCTCGGGGTGATCCCGGTCGCGCACGGCCCGCGGCAGGCAGACATGCTGGTCGTGGCCGGCACGCTCACCGACAAGATGGCGCCGGCGCTCAAGCGGGTCTACGAGCAGATCCCCGAGCCGAAGTACGTGATCAGCTTCGGCTCGTGCTCGAACTGCGGCGGCCCGTTCTGGGACTCCTACTCGGTGACGAAGGGCGTGGACCAGATCGTGCCGGTCGACGTCTACGTGCCCGGGTGCCCGCCACGGCCGGAGGCCCTGCTCGAGGGGATCTTGCTCTTGCAGGACCGCATCGGGAAGGAGTCGCTGAAGGAGCACTACCAGCGGCGCGAGGCGGAAGAGCCCGAGCCGGCGTTCACCAGCACCGTTCCGATCGTCGTCGGGGGCGGTTCGATCAGCGACACGAGCATCCGAGACGAATGACCCCCGACGAGATCGCAGCGCATCTCACCGAAGCGACCGGTGCGGCCGAGCGCTCCGATGTCGCGCACGGGGAAGTCTCGGTCTGGGTTCCCAACGACAAGTGGGTCGAGGTCGCTACGCACCTGCGCGACTGCGGCCGCTGTCACTTCGATCTGCCGACGTTCCTGACCGCCGTCGACCTCGAAGAGCAGGGCTTCGAGGTCGTGCTTCACATGTACTCGGTGCGGCGCCAGCACCACGTGAACGTGAAGACGCAGCTTGCGCGCGACGAGCCACGGCTCCCGACGTTGAGCGGCGTTTGGAACGGCTTGAACTGGTGTGAGCGTGAGACGTGGGAGCTGTTCGGGATCGACTTCACCGGCCACCCCAACCAGGTGAAGCTGCTTCTTCCGGTCGAGTTCGAGGGGTTTCCCCTCCGCAAGGACTTCCTGCTGATGACGAGGGAAGCGAAGGAATGGCCCGGCCTCAAAGAACCGGCGGAGGTCGAGCACTGATGGCCGTCACCGAGCTTCCGACCGCGGGCATGCTCCCCGGCGGCCCCGGCGAAGGGGTCCAAGTCGTCATCGCCGGCGAGGAGCTCCCCACGCAGGAGATGACGCTGTCGATCGGCCCCCAGCACCCATCGACCCACGGCGTGCTCCGCGTCGTTCTGACCCTCGACGGCGAGCGCATCGACACGGCAACACCGGTGATCGGGTACATGCACCGTGCGTTCGACAAGTTGTCAGAGGCGCGCGACTACCGTCAGATCATCGCGCTGTCGAACCGGCACGACTGGCTGAGCGCGTTCGGCAACGAACTCGGCGTCGCACTCGCGACCGAACGGCTGATGGGCATCGAAGCGCCCGAGCGCGCGCAGTGGATCCGCATGCTCATGGCGGAGTGGAACCGTGTGCTCAACCACCTGATGTTCCTCGGCTCGTTCGGGCTCGAGCTCGGCGCGATGACGCCGATGTTCTACGCGTTCCGCGAGCGCGAGGACATCCAGACGCTGATGGAGATGGCGACCGGCGCGCGCATGCACTTCACGTACTGTCGCGTCGGCGGGTTGAAAGAAGACCTTCCGAAAGGTTTCCTGCAGTACTCAGAGGTCTTGGTGAAACGCATCAGGCACCGGCTGCTCGACTATGAAGGCTTGCTTCTTGGGAACGAGATCTTCAAGAAGCGGACCGTCGGCATCGGCGTCCTTCCGGGTGAGGTGGCGAAGAGCTACGGCGTCACGGGCCCGATCTTGCACGCGTCGGGCGTGGCGGAAGACTCACGCAAGACCGAGCCGTACCTGAAGTATTCGGAGGTCGACTTCGAGGTGCCGGTCGGCGAGCACGGCGACTCGTTCGACCGGTTCAACGTGCTGTATCACCGGATCGAGCAGTCCCTGCGGATCATCGAGCAGGTGCACGCGAAGCTTCCGGCCGGCCCGATCATGCCCGGCAAGATGCCGAAGTACCTGAAGCCCCCGGAGGGCTGGACGTACGTGCGGACCGAGAACTCGCTCGGTGAGACCGGCTACTACTTGGTCTCCCGCGGCGACACGAAGCCGTGGCGGCTGAAGATGCGCACGCCGTCGTTCCACAACGTCAGCATGATCCCGTACCTGCTGAAGGGCGTCTTGTTGCCCGACCTGATCGCCGTGCTGGGGAGCGTGTTCTTCGTGGTCGGGGACGTCGATAGATGATCTTCTACCACTTCTTCTCGAACCCTTGGGCCGTCTTCGCGTTGAAGCTCGCCGCCGTCTTCATCTTCTTCCTCACGGCGCCGCTCGTCCTCGGCTACGTCGAGCACAAAGGGCTGGCGCACATGCAGTCGCGTCTCGGCCCGATGGAGGCGGGGAGGTTCCATGGCTGGGCGCAGCTGATCGCCGACGGGGTCAAGTTCATCCAGAAGGAAGACATCGTCCCCGATGCAGCGGATCGCCGGATCTTCATGCTGGCTCCGATGATCGTCATCATCCCCGTCAGCCTCGTCTTTCTCGTGATCCCGTTCGGACCGGCAGCAGTGAGCTGCCACGCGCCGGCCGGCACCGGCGGCTGCGGCTTCTGGGGAGAGAACTTCGACGTCGGGATCTTCTTCGTGCTTGCGATAAGCGCGATCAGCGTGATCGGCATGCTGATGGCCGGTTGGGCGAGCGCGAACAAGTTCTCCCTGATCGGCGCGATCCGCGGTGCGGCGCAGCTGATCGCGTACGAGCTGCCCTTGGTGCTCGCCGCCTCCGCCGTCGCCATGCAAGCGGGAACGCTGTCGCTCGTCGGCATCGGAGACGCGCAGAAGGCGTACTGGTTCGTCTTCCCCCAGATCGCCGGCTTCATCATCTTCGTGATCGCGAGCCTCGCGGAACTGTCGCGGCCGCCGTTCGACATGCCCATCGCGGACTCCGAGATCATCTTCGGCCACATGACGGAGTACACCGGGATCCGGTTCGGCCTTTTCCTGCTGTCGGAGTACGCAGGGATCGTGTCGCTGTCGGCGATCGCGGTCGTGCTCTACCTGGGCGCGTGGCATGGGTTCATCGTGCCGTGGATCCCGGGGCCGATCTGGACGCTCGCCAAGATCGGGGCCCTCTCGTTCCTCGTGATCTGGCTGCGCGCGACGTACCCACGGCTCCGCGAAGACCAGCTCCAGAAGATGGCGTGGAAGTACCTCATCCCGATCGCGCTAGTGAACATCCTCCTCACGATGATCTTCAAGGTGGTCTTCTGACGCGATGGCGATGACCAAAGAGCAGCGTGCGGCCAAGCTCCGCGAGCTTGAGCAGAAGATCGCGTCCAAGAAGGGGATCGGCGCGCTCTACGGCTTGGCCAAAGGCATGTCGGTCACGATGCGAACGATGCTGAAGCCGGCGATCACGACGCAGTACCCCCACGTGAAGCCCGACCTCCCCGAGCGGACGCGAGGCGTCATCGCGCTGAAGGAAGAGAACTGCACGGTTTGCATGCTCTGCTCGCGTGAGTGCCCGGACTGGTGCATCTACATCGACTCGCACAAGGACGTCATGCCGCCGAAGACGCCGGGTGCGCGCGGGCGCACGCGGAACGTCTTGGACCGGTTCGCGATCGACTACGCGCTTTGTATGTACTGCGGGATCTGCGTCGATGTATGTCCGTTCGACGCTCTGTTCTGGAGCCCTCATTTCGAGTACTCAACGGACGACCTGTCCACCTTGACGCACGAGATGGACACGCTCGCCAAGTGGATGGACTACGTTCCACCACCACCGGCGCTCGAAGACGGCGCCGAGGATCCCGTCGAGGTCTCGAAAGAAGCGGTCTCGTACGGCGCACCCGCGGTCGCGGCTCCCGTGGCGACGGCCACGGCGCCGGCCGCGACGGCCACGGCTGCGCCGCCTCGGACGGAGCCAGCCCCCTCGCAGGAAGGCGCCGCCGCAGACAGCGCCACGCCAGCCGGCGGCACGACCGAAGCCGCGGAGACGCAGGCGCCACCCGCGCGCGAAGAACGCCACGACGAAGAACCTCCGCAGATCGACCAAGAGGCGTACGACGCCGCGATCGCGCAAGGAAAGCCGGATCGTGAAGCGCGCGCGCTGGCGAAGAGGGCATGGATCCTGAAGCGACGGAAGGCGCAGTCGTGAGCTGGCCGGCGGTATTCGTTGCGATATTCGGCGCGGTCGCGGCATTGTCGGCGGTGGCGGTCGTGCTCAGCCGCAACGTCGTGCACGCGGCCCTCTACCTCGTTGTCGTTCTCGGCGCGGCCGGCGCGATCTTCTTGGTGCTGGGCGCCGAGTTCGTCGGCTGGACGCAGATCCTCATCTACGTGGGCGCCATCGTCGTTCTGCTGCTGTTCGGTTTGATGCTGACGGCCGCCCCCATCGGAACGCATGCCCTGGACAACCAGCAGCGTGGCGTCGCTTTCATGACCTCCGCGGCGGTGTTCGGCGTCTTCACGTTCATCATCTGGCGCTCGTTCGGCTCGCAGCGCATCCATCTGAACCAAGTGGTGAGGACGTCTGATGTCGGACGTTCTTTGTTCAGCGGCTACATCCTTCCGTTCGAAGTCGTTTCTGTTTTGCTCCTTGCGGCGTTGGTCGGCGCGATCGTTCTTGCGAAGAAGGACTGAGGGGGAGACACGGTGAGCCTTGCTTGGGTTCTAACGCTCGGCGCCTTCCTTTTCAGCGTCGGCGTGTACGGCGTGCTCGCGCGCAAGAACGCCGTGTTGGTCCTGATGTCGATCGAGCTGATGCTCAATTCCGTCAACATCAACCTGATCGCGTTCAACGCGTGGTTCAGGGATTCGGCGGCCGTCGGCCAGATCTTCGCTTTGTTCATCATCACAGTGGCGGCGGCAGAGGTCGGCGTCGGTCTCGCGATCGTGCTGCTGGTCTTCCGTAACCGGAAGACGATCAACGTCGACGAAGTGGACCTGCTGAAGTGGTAGCGACCCTCTTCGCGCAGGAGGCGGCTTCGGCCACGCACGTGGCAAACATCGTCACGCGCAACGCGTGGATCATCCCGGCGATCCCTGCGATCGCGGTCGTTCTGATCTGGGCGTTCGGCAAGCGGCTTCCGCGCGGCGGCTCCGAGATCGGGATCATCGGCATGTTGGCCGCGGCCATCCTTTCGTACGTTGTGCTGGCGAACTACATCGGCGGGAACGGGCCGCTCGTCGTGAAGCAGCTCCAGTGGTTCCCCTTCGGACTCGGCCAAAAGCTCGGGCTCGGGATACGGATGGATGGCCTTACCGCGATCATGTTCCCGGTCGTCACGACCGTGTCCTTGATGGTCCAGATCTATTCGACGGGCTACATGCACGGTGAGAAACGGTTCACGTGGTACTACACCGCGCTAAACCTGTTCACCGGCTCGATGCTTCTGCTCGTCGTGTCGAACAACCTGCTGCAGCTGCTGGTGGGGTGGGAGCTGGTCGGTATCTGCTCATACCTTCTCATCGGGTTCTGGTGGGAGGAGAAGGCCAACTCCGATGCCGCGATCAAAGCCTTCATCACCACGAAGACCGGGGACATCCCGTTCCTGATCGGTATCTTCGTGCTGTTCGCCTCCACGCACACGTTCGATATCGGTCAGATTCTCGCCAAGGCAGAAGCCCACCAGATCCCGACCATCACGTTGACGGCCGCTGCGATCCTGCTCTTCGGCGGTGCCGTCGGGAAGAGCGCACAGTTCCCGCTCTACGTGTGGCTTCCCGACGCGATGGCCGGCCCGACGCCGGTGAGCGCGCTGATCCATGCGGCGACGATGGTGACGGCCGGCGTGTTCTTGGTCGCGCGGATGTTCCCCGTCTTCGAGGGTTCGGTCGCCGCGATGAATGTTGTGGCGATCATCGGCGCGGTCACGATGCTTATGGCGGCGTTGCTCGCGATGGTTCAGGACGACATCAAACGTGTCCTTGCGTACTCCACGATCAGCCAGCTCGCGTACATGATGGCTGCCCTCGGCGTGGGCGCCGGGAACGCCGGGATCTTCCACCTCTACACGCACGCATGGTTCAAGGCATTGCTCTTCCTCGGCGCAGGCAGCGTGATCCACGCGGTGCACTCGAACAACATGAGCGAGATGGGCGGCTTGCGGAAGGTAATGCCGACCACCTACTGGACGTTCGTTGTTGCGACGCTTGCTCTCGCCGGCATCTTCCCGTTCGCCGGCTTCTGGTCTAAAGACGAGATCCTGACGGAGGCGTTCCGTGTCGGATACGGGAGCACGGCCGCGCACGGAACGGCCTGGGTGGCCTACCTCGTGTACGCCGTCGGCGTCCTCACCGCGTTCCTCACCGCGTTCTACATGTCGCGCGCGGTTCACCTCATGTTCGAAGGCGAGTACCGCGGCTCCGGGCATCCGCACGAATCGCCGCGCGCGATGACGCTCCCGCTGCAGATACTCGGCATCTTGTCGGTCGTTGCCGGCCTCGTCGGGATCCCCGCATGGCGGCGCGGTTTCGCCTCGTGGGTCGGCGTCGGCGGTGAGGTCAAGGTCTCCAGCGCGAACTTCTGGCTGATCGCGATTTCGCTCTTGGTCGCGCTCGGCGGTTTGTATCTGGGCCGCCGTCTCTACATGCCGGCTCCGGCAACCGAGCCGCTGGAGCGCCTCGGGTGGTTCCACACGCTGCTCGTCAACAAGTACTACCTGGACGACTTCTACATGAACGGCATCGTGAAGCCGATCCGTGACTCGATCTCCC
This sequence comes from Actinomycetota bacterium, assembly GCA_005883175.1. Classification (GTDB taxonomy): domain Bacteria; phylum Actinomycetota; class AC-67; order AC-67; family AC-67; genus AC-67. The sequence continues at coordinate 7,927 of VAYV01000062.1, read as the reverse complement.
AGGCTATGTACTGGCTCAACCAGAACGTGCTCGACGGCGCGGTGAACGGCGCCGCGGCCGTGGCACGAGCAGGCGCGCGCAAGCTGTACGACAACGTCGACCAGAAGGTGATCGACGGAACGGTCAACGCCGTCGGGATCGGCACCCAGGATGGGAGCCGGCTCCTACGCTACATCCAGTCCGGAGACGTCCAGCGGTACGCAGCCGTTCTGTTCGGCGGCGTCGCAGTGCTGGTGCTCCTCTTTACGTTGGTATTCCGATAGGGGGAAACGGATGACCTTTGATCAGTGGCTGCTCTCGCTGGTGGTGTTCCTGCCACTGGTGGGCGCCGGCGTGATAGTCGTCTTGCCGAAGGGCCAGCACGCGCTGGTCCGATTGGTTGCGCTGATCGCGTCGGGCGCGGCGCTCGTTTTCGGCATCGTCGCCCTCGTGCGCTTCGACTTCCACGCGAGCGGCACGTTCCAGTTCTCCGTCAACACACGATGGATCGACTCGATCGGCGCGCGCTACCACATGGGCGTCGACGGGATCGCGTTGCCGCTCCTGGTGCTTACGGTCGCACTGACGTTCCTGTGCGTCGTGTACTCGCAGAAGATCATGCCGAAACCGCAGGACAAGGTGAAGGGGTTCTTCGCCCGATGTACTTCATGATCGGCCTCTGGGGCGGCCCCCGGCGGGAGTACGCGGCCATCAAGTTCTTCCTCTACACGCTGTTCGGCAGCGTGTTCATGCTGCTCGGATTCCTCGCGATGTACTTCCGTTCGGTGGATCCCGTCACCGGCGGGCACACGTTCGACATGATCCGCTTGCAAGGCCAGCACTTCGGCGGCATCGGGTTCCAGAACCTCGTATTCCTGGGGTTGTTCCTCGGCTTCGCGATCAAGTTCCCGATGTGGCCGTTCCACACCTGGCTCCCGGACGCGCACGGCGACGCGCCGACGGTCGGCAGCGTGCTGCTGGCGGGGATCCTTCTGAAGATGGGAGCCTACGGCTTCATCCGTATCGCACTTCCATTGCTCCCGCACGCGGCGAAAGACTGGGCGCCGTACATCGGCGGGCTCGCCGTGATCTCGATCTTGTACGGCGCACTTTGCTGCCTGGCGCAGACCGACATCAAACGGCTGATCGCCTTCTCGTCGGTCGGTCACATGGGCTTCGTGATGCTCGGCATCTCGACCCTGACCGACAAGGGCATCAACGCCGCCGTCTTCGGCATGGTCGCGCACGGCGTGATCACGGGGATGCTGTTCTTCCTGGCCGGCTCGTTGTACGAGCGGTACCACAATCGGCAGATCGACGACATCGGACCAGGTGTGCTCCAGAAGATCCCGAGGATGGGTGCGATCTTCGTCTTTGTAGCTATCGCGTCGCTGGGGCTACCCGGCCTGGCCGGATTCTGGGGCGAGGTGATCGCGCTGCTCGCCGCATTCAACCCGGCACGCGGCCTGTCGAGCAGCCTGTTCCGAAGTTACATGGTCTTGGGCGGCATCGGAACGATCCTGACGGCCGGGTACATGCTGTGGCTGATCCAACGCCTTAATCTCGGCGTCGTGCGCGAGAAATGGGCATCCGATCCGTCCATCGACGACGTCCGTCCGGCAGAGATATGGGCGTGGTCCCCGTTGCTGGTTGGGATCCTGGCTCTCGGCATCTATCCGCGCGCGATCTTCGACATCACGAACGGCGCAGTGACCGGTATCGCGAGGCTGTTCACGTAGCATGCTCGCGCAGACGACCTTCTCGCTCTCGTCGGTGAACGTTCACGCCGTCCTGCCCGAGATCATCATCACGGCGGCACTGATCGGCGTTCTGGTCGTGGATCTTTTCCTTCCCGACCGCGCGAAGTCCGCGAACGCCGTCATATCGATGGCCGGTGTTGGTGGAGCTGCCATCGCGCTGATGTCGCTCATCGGCACAGGAACGCATCGGACCTTCGGCGGGATGTTCGTGCTCGACGGCTACGCGATGCTGTTCAAGTTCTTGTTCCTCGCCGTCGCGGCGATCCTGATCTTCATGTCGGTGACGTATCTGAACGAGGTCGTTCGCAACATCCAGGGCGAGTTCTATTTCCTATTGCTGACGGCGCTGCTCGGCATGCTCGTGATGCCCAGTGCGCGCGATCTCATCGCGTTGTTCATCGCGCTCGAGACCGTCACGGTTCCTGGATTCATCATCGCGGGCTTCAAGAAGCATGACAACAGCTCGAACGAAGCGGCCGTGAAGTTCTTCCTGTTCGGCGTGCTGTCGTCGGCGGTGATGTTGTTCGGGATGGCGTTGATCTACGGCGTGACCAAGTCGACCAACCTGTACGAGATCGCGCGCGTCCTGAGCACGAAGCAGTACCCGATCCCGATCCATCACGCCGACTCCGTCGTCTTCGCGAGCATCCTTCTGATCATCGTAGGGTTCGGCTTCAAGGTCTCGGCGGTGCCTTTCCACTTCTGGGCGCCGGACACGTACGAGGGCTCTCCCGTCCCGGTCGCCGCGTTCCTCTCCGTCGCATCCAAAGCTGCCGGCTTCGCCGGCCTCATGCAGATCACGTTCGTCGCATTCGGAAGCCACTCGTCGGTGTGGGCCCCCGGGTTCGCGATACTCGCGGCACTCACGATGACCGTCGGGAACGTCATCGCATTGCAACAGAAGAACATCGTCAGGCTGCTCGCATACTCATCGATCGGGCAGGCGGGGTACATCCTGATCCCCCTGGCGGTCGTGGCGAACAAGAGCTCGGCCATCCAGAAGGAGGCATTCGCCGCCGCACTGACCTACATCTTGATCTATTCGTTCATGCAGCTCGGGGCCTTCGCGGTCGTCATCGCGGTGGGGCGGAAGCATCCGGACAACCTGATCTCGGACTACGAAGGCCTCGCGTTCCGCGAGCCCGGCCTGGCGTTCGCGATGCTGTTCTTCTTGCTGTCGCTGGCCGGGATGATCCCTACGGCCGGCTTCTGGGCGAAGTTCTTCGTGTTCCGGTCTGCGATCGGTGCGGGGACGCTATGGCTTGCTGCGGTGATGGTCGCCAACACGCTGATCGGCCTCTATTACTACCTTTCGGTCGGCGCGAAGATGTACCTTCGTGAACCCAAGGAACGAGGCCCGATCGCGGTGCCGTACGCGCTGGTCGCGGCCATCGTGCTCATGGTGATCATCGTCGCCGCGGTTACGGTTTACCCCGACTTCTTCAACCACTTCTCGCCGCGCTCGACGCTCGTCGCTTTCTAAGAGTTTCCTGAGAGAACGCGCACGCCGCGGCGAGGGGGTTCGCCGGGAGATACCCTGTGCTTCAGTAGCGGATGCGAGATGTGCTCGCACCTCGCTCGGGAGGATCAACACGATGGTTACCGCTCGAAACACGATGAAGACCCTGCTCTTCATGGGGGTTCTGACCGGGCTTCTGCTGCTCGTCGGCGATCTGCTCGGGAAGAGGTACTTCGGGGGCAGCGCCAACGGGATGCTCTTCTTCCTTTTCATCGCCGTGGCGATCAACTTCGCGAGCTACTGGTGGAGCGACAAGATCGTCCTGAAGGTCACCCGGTCTCGTCCGGTGACCGAGCAGGAAGCGCCATGGCTCTACCGGATCGTCCGCGAGCTCACGCAGAAGTCGGGGAT
>VAYV01000062.1:0-4135 GCA_005883175.1 Actinomycetota bacterium | reverse complement strand
GCTGCTTTCGATCATCTTGGCGCCGATCGCGGCGGTCATGATCCAGATGGCCGTTTCCCGCTCTCGCGAGGCACAGGCCGACGCGTCGGGCGCACACCTCCTCGGCGACGCGACGCCGCTCGCGAACGCGCTCATCAAGATCGACGCGGCGTCTAAGCGAACGCCGCCGCTCGCGGTGAACCCCGCCGTTTCGCACCTGTTCCTGCAGAGCCCGTTTCGCGCCCAGGGCGTCGCGAAGCTGTTCATGTCGCACCCGCCGCTCGAGGAGCGCCTCGCGCAGCTTCGCGAGCTCGGCGCGCGCGTCTAACCGATCGGTTCAGAACCGCCGGGCGGCCCGATCGCCCGGCGGTTTTCTTTTCGCCCGCGCGGGAAATCTGTTCGAACGTACGTGGACCTTGTCGAGCGAGGTCTTATAGTTCGCAGCAGCGGCTAGCGTTGCGGAAGTTGTTAGCGCGCGCGCACGACCAACTCCTAAACTTCCGTGTTCGAGGGGGAGCATGGGATTTCCTGGAGCCAACCGCAGGAGCGGGTACATCCCGCCGATCCCTGCTCTCGACGGCATCCGAGCGATCGCCGTCATCGCGGTTCTCCTGTATCACGCCGACCTCCTGTGGGCCCCCGGCGGGTTCCTCGGCGTCGAAGTCTTCTTCGTTCTCTCCGGCTTCCTGATCACGGCGTTGCTGTGGTCGGAGCTCGTCGCGAGCAGCGGGCTCGGCTTCCGAGGGTTCTGGTTGAGGCGCGCGCGCCGGCTCTTGCCGGCGCTGTTCGGCTTGCTCCTGGTCACGCTCGCCGCCTTCTTGATCGGGTGGCCGCATGAGATCGCAGCGATCCGTGGGGACGTCGCCGCCGCGTTCACGTACAGCTCGAACTGGTACCTGATCGGCCTCAACCGTTCCTACTTCCAAACGGTGGGACGACCGTCGCCTTTCGGGCATCTGTGGTCCCTGGCGATCGAGGAGCAGTTCTATCTGCTGTGGCCGCTGGCTCTCGTGCTGCTCTACAAAGTCGTACGCCGGCCCAAGCGGGTCGCCGGGTTCATCGGCGGGGCCGCGCTGCTGTCGGCCATCGCGATGTGGGTCCTCTATAACGGAAACGACCCCTCCCGCGTCTACTACGGGACGGACACGCGCGCAGCCGGACTGCTGATCGGCGCGGCGCTCGCAGTCCTGTGGCGACCGTGGACGCCGGGGTTCAAGGTCAAGGTCTCGCCGCGCGCGCTCGAGCTCGCTGCACTCGGCGCCGGTGCGATCCTGGTGTGGGCGTTCTGGCGCTGGGACGAGTTCAGCTCGTTCACCTACCGGCCTGGACTCCAGCTCGTGTCCCTGGCGTCGGCGGTCTTGGTCGCAGCCTCGGTCCACCCGGAGACGCGCTTGCACGCCGTCCTCGGCTGGAAGCCGTTGCGCTGGATCGGTCGCCGCTCGTACGGGATCTACCTCTGGCACTGGCCGGTGTACGTCGTGACGCGTCCGGGCATCGATCTCGGATGGTCGAGCGGCCCGACGCTCGTGCTCCGACTAGGACTGACGCTGCTCCTGGCCGAGCTCTCGTTCCGGTACGTGGAGGAGCCGATCCGCCGTGGCGCGCTGGGTCGCCTCGGAACGCGGTTCGCGGCGCGAGCGCGCACCGCGCGCGTACAGCGCCGGCGCACGCAGCTCGGCTGGGCGACCGCTTCCCTCGCGTTCCTGATCGCGTTGGGTCTCATCGTCGGAGGCGTCGTGAGCGCGCCGACGCCGGCGCTCAGCGCATCGCAGCTCGCGCTCATCAGCGGCGTCCCTGCCGTCGCGCCGGTGACGACCGAGCATCCCGATACGACGGAGAGATCCAGCCCGTCGCCGACGACGCCGCTGTCGGTCGTCGCCATCGGCGACTCCGTCATGGTCGATACGCAGAATGCCTTGCGCGCGCAGATCCCCGGGATCTACGTCGACGCGCTGGTGGGCCGTCACCTCCGCGGCGGTATCTCAGTGCTGAGGAGCTTGCGGAACCAGCACCGGCTCGGGGACGTCGTCGTCATCCACCTCGGCACGAACGGCGCGTTCACCACGGGCGACTTCGACAGCATCATGCAAGTCCTTCAAGGGATACAGCGCGTCGTGTTCATCAACCTGCGCGTGCCCCGCCGCTGGGAGACCCCGGACAACCGAACGATCGCGGCGGGCGTCAGGCGGTACTCGAACGCGGTCTTGCTCGACTGGCACAACCGCTGGCACGAATGCGGAACGAACGTGTTCTGGAGCGACGGCATCCACCCGACGCCGTCGGGCGCCGCGTGCTACGCCCGCATGGTTGCCACCGCGGTTCAGCCGTGAAGCGGCCGTAGCTCCTCGGTCATGAACAGCGCGAGCTCCCGGTAGCCCTCCTGAGTGAGGTGGGGGTCGGCACCGAACCACTGGGGATTCTGCTCGAGCTTCGCCGCCCAGCCCGACACGTGAACGTGGCTGCTCACCGCGCGCGCGATGACGGCGTCCTTCTCCGCGTACTCCATCGGGTCTCGCGCCTCCGGCTGGATCCAGATGATGTGACGCGCACCGCGTGCGACCAACGCGTCGATCACCGTGTGCACGTCGCTCTCGAAGTCGTCGATCAGCGGGCTCGGGTTCGTCCCGAGCTCGAGCACCACGATCTGCGGAACGACGAGTCGCGGCTCGACCTGCTGCTTCGCCCACGGCACGCCGACGCCTATCTGGGCGACGATCTCCGCGTTCCATCCGCTTCCGGCGAGCAGCCCTTGCAGCCCGCCGATGTCGCGCGCGCCCACCGTGATCGAGTCACCGAGGACAAGGACCGGTACGAGGCTGAACGGCGTGGTGGCATCCGGCGAAGGGCTAACCCGGGCGGGTGGCCGCTGAACGGTAGGCCGGAAGAGTGTTCCGCACGCGCCGGAAAGGAAGATCATCGCGAGCATCCCCGCCGCGAGGCGCTGCGGGCGGCCGTTCAGCGGTAATTCACGAACTGCAAGGGGATCCCGAAGTCCTTGTCCTTCATGACTTGCATCGCCTCTTGCAGCGCATCGCGGCTCTTCCCCGACACGCGAAGCTGCTCGCCTTGGATCGCCACCTGGACGCCCTTGATGTTGGCAGCCTTGACCGTCTTCACGATCTCGCGCGCTTTCTCGTCGGCGATGCCTTGATTGATCTCGACCTCGAACTTGAACCCACCGCCACCGGTCGGCTTCATGGGGCTCGTGTTGAGCGCCTTCAGAGAGATGTGGCGCTTCACGATCTTCTCTTTGAAGACGTCAAGAGCAGCCTCAACCCGGTGCTCTGCGTTCGCGCTCAGATCGATCTTGAGCTTGTCGGTCCATTCGATCTTTGCGTCGGTTCCTTTGAAGTCGAACCGCTGCTGGAGCTCCTTGCGCGCCTGGTTCAGCGCGTTGTCGACCTCCTGCCGATCGACCTCGGAGACGACGTCAAACGATGCATCTTTGGCCATATCGCGAGTGTATTCTATGGGGCCGTGCGTCGGGCAACCGGCGCGCGCGGGAGGATACCGAAGTGGCCAAACGGGCCTGACTGTAAATCAGGTGGCTCAGCCTTCAGAGGTTCGAACCCTCTTCCTCCCACGAACGACCGGCCGGTTCAACCGAGCGTGATCGATACGTCGTCGACGAAGAACGAGCTTCCTCCGGCCAGTCTCTGAACGAAGAGATCCAGGTCGAGCGTCGAATTGGACGGTGCAGACGCAACGTACGTGAGCGAGATCTGCTTCCAGGAGCTCGACAGCGTCACCTTCGATAGGGCGATCCCGATGCGCTTGGTTCCACTGAACTCTTGCAGCTTCAGCGTCAGCTGGCTGTTGGACGACGAGGCCGACCGCACCCAAGCGGATACGGTGTAGGTGCCGGGCGCAGTCGTCGTCACCCAGTTCGGATTGTCGTTCAGCTCGGCTGTGACGCTGCTGCTCCCCGTGTTGAGCAGCTGCCCGCACCATGACCCGGAGTGTCCGCCCGTCGCGCGCGTCAGGGTCACCCCTTGTCCCAACGGCGTCCAACCGGCTGAGCTGGTTTCGAAGCTGGGATTGCCGACGAGGTTGACGGGCGGAGGGTTCGCTTGGACGGCTGCGGTGGTCGACGACGACAACCCTGCCGTATCGGCCACCGTCACCTTCACGGTGTATGTGCCGGCCGATGAATACG
>VAYV01000126.1 GCA_005883175.1 Actinomycetota bacterium | reverse complement strand
CACGCAGCTGACGATGCGTACGTTCCACACTGGGGGCGTCGCAGGTGAAGACATCACGCACGGTCTCCCGCGCGTCGTTGAGCTTTTTGAAGCGCGCAAGCCGAAGGGCGAGGCGCAGATTGCAGAGCTCAGCGGTACCGTCGAGATCATCGAAGGCGACAAAGCCCGCGAGCTCAAAGTTACATCGGAGGACGGCAAGGATGAGGTCGTTTACAAGGTTCCTCGCCGTCAGCATCTGAAGATCGAGAACGGCTCGACCGTCGGCGTCGGCGATCAGCTCACCGAAGGGTCGGTCAACCCGCACGAGATCCTTCGGATCCAGGGGCCGCGCGCGGTGCAGGTGCACCTCGTCGGCGAGATCCAGAAGGTCTACCAGTCGCAGGGTGTCCCGATCCACGACAAGCACATAGAGCTCGTCGTGCGCCAGATGCTTCGTCGCGTCAACGTGATCGAGCCGGGCGACGCGGACTTCCTTCCCGGTCAGTTCGTCGAGCGCAAGGCGTTCGAGGAGATCAACCGGAAGGTCGTCGAAGAAGGCAGCGAGCCGGCCAGCGCGCGCCCCGTGCTGATGGGCATCACGAAGGCGTCGCTGGCGACGGACTCGTGGCTTTCGGCGGCGTCGTTCCAGGAGACGACCCGCGTGCTGACCGACGCGGCGATCTCCGGCAAGAGCGACTCGTTGCTCGGGCTGAAGGAGAACGTCATCATCGGCAAGCTCATCCCGGCGGGCACCGGCATGTCGCGGTACCGGACGATCCGCGTGTACCCGACCGAGGCGCCGGCGGCGTCGATGTACGCGGTCTCCGACGTGGAAGAGTCGCCGTTGCTCGACGCGCCGATGCCGCGGGTAGAGATCCCGGTACCGCCGCAGTTCGCCGACGACCAGGACCTCGCGAGCCCGAACGGGAGCGAAGAAGGCGGAACCGGCACCGAAGGCGAATAGAGCACGTATTCCGCGAGAGGGCGGACGGGCGCCTCCCGGCCGCCCTTTCGCTTTTCCCTAGGCGATGTCCCCGGGGATGAGCGAGAAACAGACGGAGTCGATCGGCCGGCCGCGGAACCGGATCCCGTTGCGCAGCACGCCTTCACGGTGACCGCCGACCTTCTCGGCGACGCGCTGGCTGGCCTTGTTATCGACGGCCGCGACGATCTCGATGCGCTGCAGGCCAAGCTGCTCGAACCCATATCGTGCGAGCAGCCCTGAGGCCGCGGCCGCAACGCCGCGTCCTGCCGCGCTCGTCCGGACCCAATAGCCGAGGTTCGCCTTCATGAAGCGGGTGTCCACCCGATTCAACCCCGCGCCGCCGAGGAACCGGTCGTCTCGGTCGACGATGAAGAATTCGTACATCTCGCCGCTTTGGCGGCCGGCGATCGCGCGCTCGATGAACGCTGCGCTCTCGGCGACGCGGTATCCGTCGTGCGCCCACTCGAGCCAGGCAGACACCTCGGGGAGCGACTCGAGCACGGCTTCGCAGTGCGCGCGGGCGTCGTCGGGCCGGGGCGCCCGCAAAGTGGTCGACCCGTCCGTGAGCGGCTTCGCCATGAGGCTGGATGGTACCCGCGAGGTGGTCACCGCGGAGTGAGGTCGAGCCGGTCACTTTCCGCGTTGCGGGCGGGGAATTCGGCGGCTCCTAAGCGCGTTGACACTTTCGCGTTTGCCCTGCTAGCCTCCGTCCTTGCGTTCCGATCTGGGCGCGGTCGGAGCGCGTCCGCGATGAGCCAACGACATCCCCCATCGCGGGATATCTGTGCCCCGGAAGTGCCAGCTACACGCCCAGGCGCGTCGCCGCGTCTGAGGAAGGAATCGATGCCGACGATCCAGCAATTGGTCCGTCACGGCCGCAAGACGAAGCGGTCGAAGACGAAGACGCCCGCGCTGAAGGGCTCTCCTCAGCGGCGGGGTGTCTGCACGCGCGTGTTCACGATGACGCCGAAGAAGCCGAACTCGGCGCTTCGGAAAGTCGCGCGCGTGCGGCTGACGGGCGGGTCCGAGGTGAACGCGTACATCCCGGGCGTCGGCCACAACTTGCAGGAGCACTCGATCGTGCTCGTGCGCGGGGGCCGCGTGAAGGACCTCCCGGGTGTGCGGTACAAGGTCATCCGCGCCGCCTTGGACACGGCCGGCGTGCGAGACCGGAAACAAGCGCGCTCGAAGTACGGCGCGAAGCGCAACGCCTGATCGAAAACCCGCAGCCTCCGAGCGGTGCTCGGGACTGCTTGTGCTGAAAGAGGAACGAGAGAAGAGATGCCACGCAAGGGCCCGATCCAGAAGCGCGAGGTCGTTCTCGACCCCGTGTACGGGAGCGCGCTCGTGACGCAGCTGGTGAACAAGGTGCTGGAGCGCGGCAAGCGTGGCACCGCCGAGCACATCGTGTACGCGGCGCTCGACAGACTGAAGGACCGCACGGGCAACGAGCAGGTCGCGGGGCTGAAGAAGGCGATCGACAACATCCGACCGCAGCTCGAGGTGCGCAGCCGCCGCGTGGGTGGCGCGACGTATCAGGTTCCGGTCGAAGTCCCGAGCCGGCGCGCGACGACGCTTGCGCTTCGATGGCTCGTGCAGAACAGCCGCGGGCGCAAGGAGAAGTCGATGGCCGACCGCCTCGCGGCGGAGCTGATCGACGCGGCGAATAACACCGGCACGTCGGTCAAGCGCAAAGAAGACCTTCACAAGATGGCAGAGTCGAACAAGGCGTTCGCTCACTACCGGTGGTAGGCGGAGCCCATGGCACAGCCGGCGGAGAAGATGGCAGTAGAAGCGAGTAAGCAGAGCGGGAAGGACAAGGAGCTCGTGATCCGCGAGTATCCTCTCGCTCGCACGCGCAACATCGGGATCATGGCGCACATCGACGCCGGAAAGACCACCACGACCGAGCGCATCCTGTACTACACCGGCAAGACATATAAGGTCGGCGAGGTCCACGAGGGCACCGCCGTCATGGACTGGATGGTGCAGGAGCAAGAGCGCGGCATCACGATCACGTCCGCCGCGACGACCTGCCAGTGGAAAGACCACTGGATCAACATCATCGACACTCCCGGCCACGTGGACTTTACGGTCGAGGTCGAACGCAGCTTGCGCGTGCTCGACGGGGCGGTCGCCGTCTTCGACGCCGTCGCCGGCGTCGAGCCCCAGAGCGAGACCGTTTGGCGTCAGGCGGACCGGTATCAGGTGCCGCGGATCTGCTTCGTGAACAAGATGGACCGGGTCGGAGCCGACTTCTTCCGGACGGTCGACATGATCCGCGACCGCCTCGGTTCTCATCCGATCCCGATCCAGCTTCCCTGGGGCGTCGAGGACGGCTTCCACGGCGTCATCGACCTCGTCGCGATGACCGGTCACTACTGGCCGGACGAGGGACGCGGCGAGCAGTGGGAAGACCGGCCGATCCCCGACGACATGAAGGAGCTCGTCGAGCACTGGCGGCACGAGCTGTTCGAAGCCTGCGCCGACTACGACGAGGAAGTCATGGAAGCCTACGTCGGCGGCGCCGACCCCACGCCGGAGCACCTGCGTCAGGCCATCCGCGCTGCAACGCTCT
>VAYV01000125.1 GCA_005883175.1 Actinomycetota bacterium | reverse complement strand
CGTTCTTCACGATCGATGTGCCCGGACCGCGCGTTCGGAAGCTGCAGGCAACGATGGATGTCCACCGCTCGGTCTTCGCGCACATCAGCATCCCCGGCATCGTCATCGGCAGTCACGCGCGTGGCCAGCTCATGATCCGGAACGTCGGCACGACCGAGGTGCGGTTCTGGGGCGAGGTGGACTCTTCCTCCGCACCGGGAGGAGCGGCCGGACAACAGCGCATCGACAAGTCGCTGATCCCCCGTAGCCACATCCGCACGTTCCTCGTCATCGGGAAACCAGCGTGGCCGATAGGTTTCGTCACGTTAACGGCGCGGGTCTTCTACCCGGGCGAGACGGAGTCGAGCACGCGCGAGATCGACATGTCGAAGCGGGTCTTGGTGATCAGTCCGTGGGTCCTTCTTGCCGTCGTGATCCTGCTGATCGCCGGCCTCTTGTTCTGGCGGAGGAGACGCCGCCGCCGGGCTCGATCGGCGACCCCGCGTAAGATGCCCGCCCGGTCCGCTCCGGCGCTGACCCGCTGACCGGACAGATCCGCCGAGGCGCAGCAGGTCTCGACCAAACGGCGTTACTTCGGTCATGAACCAAGGTCTGGACGAGACCGACTAGGTTTCACGAGACGTGAAACGCGCGCGCTTGATTCCTCTGCTCGCTTTCGTCGCAGGAGGCATCGGTGGCACGCTGCTCGACCAGATCCACGTGCGCACGCACGTTCTTCGATACGCGCATCCGGATCTCTACGGCCAGCCGTGGTGGGTTGCGCCGCAATTCGGTCTCGCGGTGGTCGCGATCCTCCTCGCGACGGTCTGGTTCACGGATCGAGTTGGGCGCGAGTCGCGCGACGCCGTGCCGATGATCGCCGATGCGGCGGCCTTCGTGGTCGCGTACACGGTCACAGGCATCTTTCACCGGCATCCGTGGCTCGTTCTGATCGCGCTGTGCGTGATCTGGGCCGGGATGATCCTCGTTCATCGAGATCGCGTGACGTTGGTCGCGATCTCGATGGCGCTTGCGGTCGGCGGGCCGGTCTACGAGAGCTTGTTGACGTGGACGGGCGCATTCACCTACACGGTGACGCCGCTAGCGCTCCGCGTCCCGATCTGGCTGCCGGCCCTGTACCTCACGGCGGGATCGCTCGCCGCATCGACCGCGCGCGCGATCAGCTTCGGCGGCTCCGGCGCTTCGAACCGGGAACGATGATCGCGGCGGCCGGCGATGAGACGCGCTCTGCGGCTGCGGGAGCAAAGATCCGCACCGGTTCGGCCTTCCCCCTCACATGGATCGAGGGACGCTCGACCCATGCCTTCGCATCGGCGAGACGTCGCAGGGTTGCGTCGGTGATCAGGATGTCGTCGCCGGTCTCTCGGGTCGCTTCTTCAACGCGCGAGGCCGTATTGACGGGATCACCGATGACCGTGAACTCCACGCGACCACCACCGCCGATCGTGCCGACGACCACCCGGCCGGAGTTGATCCCCACACCGACCCTCAGCTCACTGCCGTTCGCTGTATTGACCGCGTCGACGATGTCGCGGCCCGCGGCGACGGCGCGATCCGCGTGATCCTCGAGGCGGTCGGGCGCACCGAAGACGGCAAGTAAGCCGTCGCCGATGAACTTGTTCGCGTGCCCATCGTGACGCAGAACGATGGGGACCACGTCGCGGTAGAGCTCGTTGAGTCGCGCGAACACGTGGCGCGCGCCCGCTCGCTCGGCATACGAGGTAAATCCGCGCACGTCCATGAACAGGAGGGAGACGTCGACCTCCTCACCGGCGAGGTCGGTTCCTTCGCGCAAGACCCGTTCGGTGAGGCTCGGATCGACGAACGCGCCGAATGCGTTTCGGAGCAGCTCGCGTTCCGCCAGTCCGGCGGCCATCCGATTGAACCCCGATTCGAGCAGCCCTATCTCGCTGCCGTCGTCGACCGTCACGCGCGCGGTGAAGTCGCCGGCTTCAACCCTGGCGAGTGCTCGGCGGATCGATGTGAGCGGTCCGGCGACGGCGCGCGCAGCGAGGAACATCGCCTCCATCCCGACGGTCAGCGCGATGAACGCAAGGAACACCGTGCCGCCGACGAAGCGTGTCTGGTTGAAGTGGGATCCAGTCAGCTCGAGGATGCCGAAGGCAACGATCCCGAGGATGGGTACGCCGGTCGCAAGCGTCCACGCCATCGCGAGTCGAAGACCTACTCCGAGCCTCGCCGAACGCTGCGGGGCGGTCCCGGCAAGAGCGCGCGCTGTGATCGGGCGCATGATCCACTCGACCACGAGGTATTGCAGAGCGCACGACGTCACCCCGCCGAGAACGATCGTGATCGCGATGCCGGCGGCGACGGTGACGCCGGCGCCCACATTGAGGACGGAGAAGAGCACTCCGGCGATGAGCCAGGGCCCGAACGACAACATCGCCCACGTCCTGGGGTAGGAGAGGACCAGTGCGCGCTCGGCCTCGGTCGCCGGCCTGCCTTCCCGGATCCATGCCTGGATCACTCTGAACGGGCGGACCCCCAGGACGTACCGACCGAGCGGGAGAGTGGCCGCCATGTACACGATGAACACGGGGATCGTCCGGACGGCGATCTTGCCGAGCTGGCCATGCCGCAGCGTCGTCGGCGCGAGGAACAGCAGGAAAAGGAGCAGCTCGGTGGCGCCCAAGCCGTTCGCGATGAACCCCACGATCGAGAGACGCCGCCCTATCGCGGCCAACAGATCATCAGGTCGCTTGAACAACGCACACCCCGAACGGCGAGGATCGTCCCGAGGGAACCGTACCGCTCCACGGGCGGGGAGGGAGACTTGGAGGGCCCGAGCTCCGAGGAGGGGGAGGGCGAAGATCAATCGGATGCTGCTCGGATGGGTATGCCTCTTAGGAAGAAGGGAGGCAGGTATGCAATCCAGATTTCGCCTACTCGGGCACCCCGTTCACCCGATGATCATCGCGTACCCGGTCGCGTTCTACACCGGGACGCTCGCCGCGTACATCGTGTACGGAGCCAACGCCGATCGGTTCTGGCTGAAGATGGCGATCGCACTCAATATCGCCGGGGTCGGCATGGCGGTGATCGCCGCCTTGCCGGGCTTCATCGACTGGCTGCTCGCCATCCCCAGCGGCCACCCCGCGAAGCGAACCGGGCTGAAACACGCGGGCCTCAACGTGATCTCGCTTGCACTCTTTGCGATCGCTCTCGTCGTCTATGCGCCGAAGTGGAACGTCGGAGCGCCTTCCGCTTCGACCGGCATCATCCTGACGGCGATCGGTGTCGGTGCGACGATCCTCGCGGGGTTCCAGGGATGGAAGCTCGTGCAGGACCACCACGTCGGGGTGCGCATGGAGACGGCGAGCAGCGAGCGAAGGCTCAAGCGCGCGAGCTAAGCGATCGAAGCGTAGATCGCCGGACGCCCCGCGCGACGATTGGCTGTGCCGGGGAGCCGACCCAACCCGTAAGCCGAAAGCGGTGATCCGTGGTGTCCTCGCACTGACCTGACGTCGATCTGCCCCGCGCAACGGTTCCTAGGTTCCTGTTTCCAACATGCCCTCAGCGGTACGATTGAGGGGTCTCTCGTCTTTCGCGGGAAAAGGCGAAGAGCCCGGCGGCTTTCCGGGCTCTTCTCTTGATGTTGGAGATACTACCTTGGAGAAGGATATAACCACAGGCGGACCGACCGGGCAAACATCTAAGGGTCGGCCGACCCAGGATCAGACCCCTCCCGAGATGGAGCTGCTCGAGCAGTTCCTCCAGACCGCTCCGATCATGCAGCAGCGCGTACGTCCCGGTGGAACCGGCCACCCTGGCTTCATTTTCTCGTTCCGAGGCGGGCTTCGAGCCCATGTCAAGCCGATGGATGACCCCGCCCGCCTGCG
>VAYV01000124.1 GCA_005883175.1 Actinomycetota bacterium | reverse complement strand
GTACGGACACGAAGAGGTGTTGATCCGCGTGGCATCGCAGCTCGAGCAGGCCTTCGGCTGGACCGAACGGCGCGCGCCGGTATCTGCATGACCGAAGAGCTCGACCGGCTCGCCGCGATCATGCGGCGCTTCGCCGACGACGAGCTGCAGGGGTCGTCACCGTTGTACGAGCGGCTGGCGCGCGCCGCCGTGGCCGACCCGACGCTGCTCGACCCGTTGCTGGCAGCGCCGAAGTCCCAACGGCGTGCGACGCTGTACTTCGCGGCGATCCACTCTCTCGTCCTGGGCGGGCAGGGAGACGATCTCGCAGCCTTCTTCCCGGACATCGCCGAGAGTCCGTCTCGCGATGATCCTGTTCCGGCGCTGCGTACGTTCTTGAAGGAGCGCCGAGACGATCTCGAGGCGCTGTACGCGACGCGCAACACGCAGACGAACGAGGTCGGCCGTTGTGCGTTCCTCTTGCCGATGTTCGGGCTCATCGCGGCGCGCGCGCGAGGGCCGCTCGCGATGATCGAAGCGGGCGCGAGCGCCGGGCTGAACCTTCTGTTCGATCGCTACCGCTACGACTACGGACCCGCCGGCTCCCTCGGCGACGTTGCGTCGCCGGTGGTGCTGGCGCCGGAGATCCGGGGCGATGTTGCACTGCCGATCCCCGACGCGATGCCTGCGGTCGCTTCGAGGATCGGGATCGACCTCCAGCCGGTGGACGTCGGCGACGCCGACGCGATCGCGTGGCTGCGTGCGTGCATCTGGCCCGAGCACATCGCGCGCCTCGAGCTCTTCGAGCGCGCCGTCGAGGAGGCGCGCAGGGACCCTCCCGAGATCGTGCGAGGCGCGATCCTCGAGACGCTGCCGCGATACATCTCGGCGGTTCCCGAGGACACCCCGGTCTGCGTGTTCCACACTGCGACCCTCGCGTACATGAACCGCGACGAGCGCGCGCGCTTCGGCGCGCTGATGGCCGAGGCCGGACGCGGGCGCGATGTCTACTGGGTCGCCGGCGAGGGACCGCACATCCTGGCCGGACTGTTCCCGGAGGCCGGGATCACCGGCCCGGACAACGGCTACGCCCTGGTGGTGGCCCATGCCGGCCGTGACGCCGCCTGGGTCGGCGAGTCCGCCTACCACGGCCGCTGGCTCCGGTGGCGCCCGTAACGAGCGCTTGACAGGGCGATATCGAAAAGTGTTAAGTAGCACTTAACACTGACGCCCGTGTCACATCGCTGTGGACCTGAGGAGGGCCGCCATGCGCGTGATGCAGATCGATGACTTCCTCGAGCTGACGGAAGGCTCGGGATCCGACGCCCGCTCCTACGACTGGGCGCGCCTCGTCAAAGAGGGCCGCGCGGCCCGCACGGCAGCCGACGGCGGCTCCTGGCGCATCGGAGACCTTGCTGCCCTCGTGGAACACCGCTACGCCTCCGGCGCGCTCAGGCGCTTTGCCGAAGAAATCGGCGAGTCGCTCGGCTCGGTGCGCCGCTTCCGCTGGGTCGCCGGCGCCTACGACGAGTCGACGCGTCAGCGGTTCTCGCTCTCGTTCTCGCACTTCCAAGCCGTCGCGTCGCTCGACGACAGTACGACGTGGCTCGAGCGCGCGCAGCGCGGCGGCTGGAGCGTCGACCGCCTCGCGACCACCGCACGCGGCGCCAACACGTCGCCGCCTGCACCCCACGTCGCGTTCAAGGCGTCGGTCGAAGCCGTCGCGAAGAAGGTCTCCTCGCTGAACGAGGCCGACGACCGGCTGCTCGCAAGAGCGGTCCGCGCCGGACTTGCCGATGCGGTCGAGGAGCTGGCGACGCAGGTCGAGCGGCTGAGCGTGCGGCTGCGCAAGGCGCAGCGGCGGTCGATGAGCATCGCGCGCTAGCCTCCACGGATGCTTTCAGGCCTTCGGGTCGTCGAGCTGTCCGACCCGAGCGGGTGGCTCGCTGGTCGCATGCTCGCCGACCTCGGCGCCGACGTGACGTTGATCACGGACGAGCAGCTTCGCGAAACGCATCCGTACGAGTGGGCGGCGTTCAACGCCGGGAAGACTCTTGCTGAGTACGACGAGTCCTTGCTTCGTGATGCAGACGTGGTTATCGAGACCGGTGTCACACCACGCTACGAAGAGCTCGGCAGTCCAACCGTCGTGTGGTGCGTGTTGACGCCCTTCGGCCGGACGGGGCCGAGAGCCGCACAGCGCGCGTCGGATCTCAGCGTTCAAGCCCAGTCCGGTGTGATGTACATGACCGGCGATCCCGATCGCTCGCCGGTCGCGTGCAGCGCTCCCACTTCCTCTCATCATGGGTGCGCCGACGCCGTCGCCGGGATCATGGCGGCGCTGCTGCAGCGCGAGAAGACGGGTAAGGGGCAGCTCGTCGACGTGTCGATGCAAGAGGCGCACCTGATGGCCACGATGAGCCGGGTCGGGCAGTGGTCGATCGTGGGCGGGCGCGGGAAGCGCGCCGGGGCGCTGATGCGCGTCGGCGAGACCGTGCAGCGCGAGATCTGGCCGTGCAAGGACGGGTACGTGTCGTTCGGGCTCCGTGGCGGTCCCGCGCGCATCCCCGGGCTGAAGCGGTTGGTGGCTTGGATGAACCAAGAAGGGCTCGCTCCTTCTTCGCTCAGGGAACGAGACTGGGACACCTATAACCACAACCTCCTCTCGCAGGAAGAGGTCGGCGAGATCAGCGAGCCGATCGCCGCGTTCTTCCTGACGAAGACGATGACCGAGCTCTACGACGCGGCGCTGACGCGGGGCTTGATGCTCGCGCCGGCGAACACCGCGCGCGAGATCCTGGCGAGCCGACAGTACGCCTCTCGAGATCTCTTCGTTCAGGTGGAAGATCGAGCTCTCGGAGTGGTGCCGTTGGTTCGGTCGTTCGTCGTCTCGGATGCCGTTCCGGGCGCGCACGGAGCGGCGCCGTGAGCGGCGCGCTCGAAGGGATCAACGTGCTCGAGTTCGGCGCCGGCGCGGCGGGGCCGCTCGCGACGAGGTATCTGGCCGACCACGGCGCGACCGTCGTGCGCGTCGAGTCGCGCGTGCGTCCCGACTTCCTGCGCCTGTACGGCATCACGAAGACGCAGAAGTCGCTCGACGCATCGCCGATGTTCGCAGCTTTCAACTGCAACAAGCTCGCGATCACCCTGAACATGAAGCATCCCGATGCGCGCGCGATCGCGTTGCGCTTGGTGGGTTGGGCCGACGTCGTCGCCGAGAATTTCGCGCCGGGCGCGATGGGACGATGGGGTCTGGCGTACGAAGACCTCGCGAAGGAGAAGCCCGGCCTGGTGATGGTGTCGACCTGCTTGCACGGACAGACGGGGCCCGAGCGCGACTACCCGGGGTTCGGCGGCCAGGGCGCAGCGATCTCCGGCTTCAACCACCTGACCGGCTGGCCCGACCGCGAGCCTCTCGGGCCGTACGGGACGATCACCGACTCGCTGTCGCCGCGCTTCGCCGCGGCCGCGGTGATGGCGGCGCTGCTGCGCCGCGCGCGCACCGGTGAAGGAACGTACCTCGACCTCTCGCAGGTCGAATGCGCCATCTACTGCCTCGGTGATGTCTTGGTCGAGCAGGCGGTAACCGGCGAGGCGCCTGGGCGTCGCGGGAATGCGTCGGCGCGCGCGGTGCCGCACGGCTTGTTCCGATGCGCGGGCGAAGACCGGTGGATCGCGATCGCGACGTCGTCGGACGAGGAATGGACGCACCTCGCCGAATCGCTCTCGTTGACGCCCGAAGAAAACTGGCAGCACCTCGATGGCCGGTTGGCTCAGCGAGAGTTCGTGGAGGCTGCGATCGAGGCGGCGACCTCATCTCGCGATCGTGATCAGCTGGCAGAAGAGCTGCGTTCTGTTGGGCTCGAGGCCACTGCGGTTCTCGATCTCGCCGACCTCAATGCAGATCCGCAATTGCAGCACCGAGGGCACTTCGTTTCGATGTCGCATCCAGTGATCGGCACACAGAACTACGAAGCGCTCGGGTTCCGCCTCTCG
>VAYV01000123.1 GCA_005883175.1 Actinomycetota bacterium | reverse complement strand
ATCGCCTGCGATGCGCGCGGCCGTCGCCGTCAGCGGACCGTCGAGCGGGTACCCGGCGACGACCGCATCGGAACCGGTCGCCACGGGGCCGTTGAAAGCGAGCGGACGTCTGGTCAAGCCGGGAACGTAGAGAACCGCAACGTCGCGGTTCGGGTCGTAGAGCACAACGCGCGCACGCAACGTCTGCCCGTTCGGGTTCGGCGTCGTCACGGTGGGATTCGTCACGCCGGCGACAACGTGCGCGTTCGTCATCACGTGCTGTGGCGCGAAGATGAACCCGGAGCCTTCCAAGCCGCGACTGCATGAGGGCGCGTCTCCCACGATCTTCACGACCTCGCCGCCGGCTGCATGCAACGCGGGTGGGACGGCGCCGGCGTTGGCATCACGCGATCGACATAGGAGAGAACCGCGCTTCGCCGGATCTGCCGCGCGATCTTCGGGAAGGGCGCGGACGCGAGCGCCGAGCCGAGCAGCCACGTCACCAGCAGCAGGCCGATCACGCTGAGGACGGCTCCGCCGACGGCATCGATCGGACGGAGCGGCGTGCGCTGCACCTTCCTGCGAAGCACGATCGCGCCGAGCAGTGCGAGGTATTCGCCGACGACTGCGATCGTGAGCACAAGCACGAGCGCGAGGATGCGCTGACCGAGCGCGCGCTCGGCGTTCACGTCGTGCCCACCGCCGAAGATCGCACGCGCGAGCGGCGGCCCGACCAGAAGCCCGATACTGGCTCCCACCAAGAACCCGACGAAAGAAAGGCCACCGACGAGCGCCCCGCGCCGGTACCCGCGCACGGCGTAGAGGATCGCGAGCGCAAGCAGGATCAGATCGAGCAGGTCACCCTTGGCCGGATGAACGATGGGTGCGGTCGCGGCGATCATCGGGGAAGTGTTTATCAGGTTCCCCAACGCCGGGGAGCGTGCCGGAATGCGCGCGCCATTTCTTCTCGATCTCTCGCATCATCAGCGGATAGACGATCAGGTACCGGAACGGTCTGATCGCGGCCATGTACGCAGTCCCGAACCAACCGTTGGGTTTCACCAAGACCGCAAGCCGACCCCGATACCCGCCCCCGTCGTCCGGGACCCAGCCGAGATGCAGGACCCCGTGCATGGTCTGGTTCGCGATCTCGGCCGCCCACTCATCGTCGAGCAGGTACAGCGGTCTGAAGGGAACCGCGTCGAAGCTCGGACCGGTGCCGGCGTTGCGCAGATCCTCCGGCATGCGATCGCGGAGCGTCGGTACCCGTTCGCCGACGCCGGTGCGCGGCGCGTCCCAGCCGAGCAGCTCTCCGAGCTTCCATCGGATCGTGAAGAGCGCGCGCACGGCGCGGAACGAGCTGTGCGATAGGTCGAGCGACGCAACCTCTTCCACCAGCAAGGGGAAATCGTGGCGGCGGCCCGGCGTCGGGAGCGCCCACACATCCTCGACGCGGAAATCCGGTGTCAGCTCGTGGATCCGCCACGGGCGCGACGTATGGGCGAGCCTCGGGAGCCTCATTCCGGCACGGCCCTGAGCGCGGCCCATCCCGAGATCCCGAGCGCGAGTGCGCCGACGATCTCGAGGAACACGACGGCCCAGGAGAATGCGGTGACGCCCGTCCCCGTCGAGCCGATGAACGCATCGCTGAGCACGCCCCACCGAGGGGGCACGTGGACGGCCGCAACACCGATCGCGGTCACCGGGCCGAATACCGCAGCGAGCCGAGGAGCTCGGGGATGACGAACGAGGATGAGCCCCACGATGACGAGACCGATGACCGTCGAGACGAAGCCCAAACCAAGAACCGGACCGGTCAGCACGTGCGTCCCGCGCCTGATGTGATCGGCGGTGTGCAACACCAGCCCCGCAACGTAGATGGCGGCCGAAACAGTCAGCCACTTGTACGCGCGATCGACGTGAAGGGCGGATCCTCTCATCCCTCGCTCCCTTCTGAGAGCTTGGCCACGGCCCGGCTCAACAAGTACGGCATCGCGCGCCGGTGGACGACGGACGCGAGCGACCAGACGAGTGCGGCGAACGGCCGCTCGTATCGGATGATGGTTGCAACCGAAAGCCGCTCGCCATCGAGAGAGAAGACGACATGCGCGCGGAGAAGCCACGAGTCCGCTTCCAGCCTGATCCACGTCGGCGTTCGGTCGCCGATCGTCCAGCCGCCGATGGCATCCGGGGAAGGCTCGAGCCGAAGGCCGAGGACGATGCGCCACAAGATCTGGCCGCCGACACCGGCTCCCGATAAGGCGGTGCGAGCCCATTCCTCCGGTGACCGACCCGGCGCCTGACCAGCAACGACGGTAAAGAGATCGACGTAGTCCGGGCGATCCATGGCGCCTGCCGCGGTGATGTGCGCGGGCACCTCGCGCTCCTGAACGATGGCCGGCATCGAGATCACCGTCCTAGAATGTCCTTGACTCAAACCTGCCGTACTAACAGTATGTTCGAAATATTCTAAACACAAACCTATGGCAGAAGGCAAAACGATAAAGCGAGCCGGCGCCGTCTTCGTCGAGGGCATGGGCGCGGCTTTCGCGACCTCCGGCGTGCTCAGCCAGCTACAAGGGCGGATCTTCGGTCTCCTCTACCTCGATCCCGAGCCGGTCTCCCTCGACGACATCGCCGACGCGCTCGACCAGAGCAAGAGCAACATCTCGATCAACATACGTGGACTCGTCGACTGGCACCTCGTGCGACGCGTCTCCGTCCCGGGATCTCGCCGTGATCACTACGAAGCAGCCACAGACTTCTGGCGCGTGATGCAAGAGATCATGGAACGGCGCTTCCGCTGGAACCTTCGGCAAGTGATCGCCACGTGCGATGAGACGGAGCGCACCGCTTCGGAGAAGACCTCCGCGCGCGACAAAGATCGCAGATTCGTCGAGCAGCGTCTCGCGGCGCTTCGTCAGTTCGCGGCCGGCGTCGATGCAGGGATCGAGGCATTCTCACAAGGCAACGCCGTATCCCCCGACCTCATGCACGGCACGCCGGGAAAGAAGCGCCGCAAGAGCTAGCTGCGCTCGACGATGTAGAGCGTGTTGCCATCCGGGTCGCGGAACGAGAACATCGGCGGCGCGCCCGGAAAGCGCAAGACCTCGGGGTCGGCGTCGACGCCCGCCGCGCGCAGCGCTTCATGGTCGGCGGTGGCGTCATCGGTCGCGAGGCGGATCCCCGTGTCCACGCCCGGCTTAACTTCGCCCAGCGGTGGGAGCGCGATCGTCGCCGTCGAGCCGGCCGGAGCGACCTCGATCCACTTCATGCCGCCTCCGAACTCCGCCTCCATGCGCTTCTCGAAGCCCAGAACATCTGTGTAGAACTTGAGCGCGCGATCCTGATCTGCCACCGGAACCGCGACAGTGATCACATCGACGATCTTCGTCCTGGCCATCTGTCATCCCTCCTACGTGCCTGATCTCGCTGCTCTCCTATCACGACCATGCGGAGGGCAGAAACTCATCGCACGACGGAAGATCCTCACAGACGGAACGCCGCGCTCATGGACGCCGCCGAGCGGGCGAACCCTATCCTCGTCAGGCCGAACATCTCCTCGGTCGTTCGCAGGAGGCTGTAGTGATTGAACCGGGTCGCGCCCCTAGTCCCCGGCCGGATGGACGGCGCGACGATGATGGCCGGGACTTGGTTCGTCGAGCCGAACCCCTCGTCCCACACGATCACGACCGCGGTCCGCCCGGCCCGGTACGTCGTGCCGGCCACGATCCGGCTCACGACCGCCTTCAGCCATGCGTCGCCCGTCGCGACGGAGCAGTCGTGCGTGTCGTGGCATAGGTTCGGCGTGACGAACGAGAACGCAGGCAAGTGTCCGGCGGTGAGGTCGGACAAGAACCGTCCGCTCGACGTTGTACCGAACGGCTCGTCCCAGCTCCTGCACTGGGACCGGATGGCCGTGTAGTACGGCGCGGGATTGTGTTTCGCGGCGTACTCCCCGGCCGACCTGAGGTCGCAGTTGGACGGCATCGATTCTTCGTACGACCGCCACTGCCGGCCGCTCGACGCGATCTGACCGAAGATGCTCGGACCCCTCGACTCGCACGACGAGCTCGGCGAGCAGTCGGTCGTGATCCCCGCGGTTGTTCCGCCGGTGGCGGCCATGTAGTTCGGAAGCGATGGATGCGTCACCCCGTGATAGTTCGTCGCCAATCCACAGGCGCGCGCAAGCGAGTTCTCGTACGGCGCGGCGCCGGACCCGATGACCTGACCGTACGAGTGGTTCTCCATCCAGATCCAGATCACGTGGTCCCAGCGCGTGGGG
>VAYV01000122.1 GCA_005883175.1 Actinomycetota bacterium | reverse complement strand
CAGAACGAATCCTTGTGACGTCTGTGATGCGCCTTCGCGCAATGGCCTGTCGCACCCTGCGACATATGGAGGGGTTGACCTTGCTCGCGGGGAGGTGTCTGCTCAAGGAGAAGATCGCAGCGGGCGGACGGGGGCCCCGATGCCGGGGGACGAACGCGAACAGCGTAAGCGTGTCAAGCGCATCATCCAAGCTTCTATTTCGGCCGTCATCGTCGTCGCGATCTTCGCTCTCATCCTCCCGAAGATCGCCAGCTACTCGAGCGTCTGGAAGACGATCAGCCAACTAACGTGGCTCGAGTTCTTGTCGCTCGTGCTCGCGATGCTCTTCAACCTCTTCACGTATTGGTGGCAGATGGTTGCCGCGATGCCCGGTCTCTCTTTCGCACAGGCGGCGGTCAACAACCAGTCATCTACGACCATCGCGAACATCCTTCCGGGTGGCGGCGTCGTTTCCATCGGCGTCGCGTACGAGATGTTCCGCTCGTGGGGGTTCACCGGCTCAGAGATCGCCCTGCTGCTTTCAACCACGGGAATCTGGAACGCGTTCTTGAAGCTCGGACTACCGGTGTTCGCGCTCGGGCTGCTCGCCATATCCGGCAAGGCCACGACCGCACTACTGATCCCCGCGGTTATCGGGCTGGCCATCCTGGCAGGGAGTGTCGTCGTGTTCGCGCTCATCCTGTGGAAGAAGGCGATGGCGCGCTCGATCGGCGAGTTCTTTGGACGGGCGTGGTCGAAGGTGCGAGCACTCGCACGGAAGGCACCGGTTTCGGGCTGGGGGCAGCGCGCGGTCGAATTCCGCAAGCAAACGATCGTGCTCGTTTCAAAGCGTTGGGCCGAGCTCACGCTGAGCACGATCGTGAGCCACCTAGCGCTCTACCTCGTCTTGTTGCTGGCGCTCCGACACGTAGGGGTTTCCGAGAAAGAGATAAGTGCCGTGCAAGTGTTGAGCGTGTTCGCGTTCGCACGCTTGGTGTCTGCGGCGCCTCTCACTCCCGGCGGTGTTGGTTTCGTCGAGCTGGCCCTCATCGGAGGGTTGTACGCCGCCGGCCGTAACCATGCGGACGTCCCTCCGGACGTCTTCAAGGCGCAGATAACGGGAGCGGCTCTCCTCTATCGCGTCTTGACGTACGGCATCCAGATCCCCCTCGGTGGATTCACCTACATCATCTGGCAGCGCGCGAAGAGATGGCGAAAGCCGCCGCCGGCGGAAATGGTCGGTGTCACCGCCGCTGCGTCATGAAGGGCCGGATCTTCCGCCGCACGTGCGCGTGCTTGATGTCGAGCGCCCTTTTGCTGGTCGGGTGTACGTCCGCGCGCGTCGCTTCTCGTGGTCAAGGTGTTCCGCAGGATGTCATCAGGATCGCGTCCTTCAACTTCCCAGAAAGCGAGATCCTCGCGTACGTCTACGGACTCGCGCTCCAAGGTCAGGGTTTTCGTGTCGACATTCGGCCGAACATCGGAACGCGCGAACTCGTAGAGCCCGCGCTGTCACGCGGGCTCGTCGACTTCGTTCCCGAGTACCAAGGGTCGGCGCTTGCCTTCTTCACCCTTGGGAAGCTGCGGGCAAGCGCAGATGTTGACACGACGTACCGATCGCTCGTTGCCGCTCTCGCCGGCCGACAGGTTCTTGCTTTGTCGCCGTCCCCCGCGCAGGACGGCAATGCGATCGCCGTCACGCGCAGAACCGCAGATCGATACGGGCTCCATTCGATCAGCGACCTCACGCGTGTCGCCGGCCGGCTTCGGTTCGGCGGTCCCCCAGAGTGTCCGCAGCGGCCGTTCTGCTTGCTCGGGTTGCAACAGCGGTACGGCCTCGCCTTCGAGCAATTCATCCCGCTCGACTCCGGTGGCCCGCTGACCCTCCAGGCGCTCGAGAGCGGGGAGATAGACGTCGCCCTTCTGTTCTCAACCGACCCAAGCATCGCCGCCGGCGATGTCGTCGAGCTGAAAGACGATCGTCGCTTGCAGCCGGCAGAAAACGTAACGCCTTTCGTGCGGGAGGACGTGCTCGAGCGAGGCGGCGCATCGCTCGCCCGCGCGATCGAGAAGGTCTCCGCGCACCTCTCGACCGATGTCCTCCGCACACTGAACGCGCGCGCTTCCGACCAGAAGCCGCGGGGGATCGCGGAGACGTGGTTGCGCGACCAAGGGTTACTGGAGATGAACCATGTCTGACCTTCGGACCGACGAGATCAGCGTCGAGCGTACGACCGGATCCGGCGCGCGCACACCGCAGCCGCGGCGGGGCCGGCGTCAGCGACGCCCATCCGGTGCTCCGCCTCCGCTCCCGCGCAAGATCGGCATGAGCGGCAAGGTGTCGCTGATCCTGTCCATCTATTTCTTGGTGATCACGATCGTCCTGTCGTTCCACACGCCGCTGCTTCGGCCGTTCGAACACGCGAACACGTGGGTGCTGCTGCAGATCGCGCGCGCCAGAACACCGTGGCTTACTCACATTGCGCGCGCGATCAAGGCCGCAGGCTCGGGTTGGGGCATCACGGTGCTGGGGCTCGGCACCGTGGCCGCGCTCATGATCTTCCGGCGGTGGCGGCACCTGATCGTCTTCCTCGGAAGCCTCTTCGTGCTCACCGAGATCGCGGCCCTCGTGTACGACAACGTCGCGCGCCCGCGGCCGGTCGGCGTCTCGATCATCGGAGGATGGGGCGGGTACGCGACGCCGTCGCCTCCGGTGATGATGGTGACCATCATCTTCGTCGGTATCACCTACGGCCTCGTCGTAGCCGGCCGCGCGCGCTCGCTGGCAAAGAAGATCGGGTTCGTCGTCGTCGCCGTCTTCGGCCTCTCACGCCTGTACTTGGCCGTCGACCACCCGGCCGACGTCCTCATGGGGACAGTATTGAGCATCGCGGTCGGCGTGCTCGCCTTCCGGATCTTCACGCCGAACGAGGTGTTCCCCGTTGCGTACCGCAGAGGGAAGACCGCCCACCTCGACGTAACGGGCAGACGCGGTGAAGCGATCCGAAACGCGGTACGAGACCAGCTCGGCCTCACCGTCATCGGCGCAAAACCCGTCGGTCTCGAATCCTCAGGCGGCTCAACCCCGCTGCGGCTTGAGGTCGAAGGCGACGCGAAGACGTACGTGTTCGCGAAGCTGTACGCGCGCAGTCACGTGCGCGCAGACCGCTGGTACAAGATGTGGCGCACGATCCTGTACGGCACGCTCGAAGACGAAACGCCGTTCCAAACCGTTCGGCGATTCGTCGAGTACGAGGACTACATGTTGCGCCTTCTGCGGGACTCGGGGATCCCGGTTCCGGCGCCGTACGGCATCGTCGAGATCACGCCTGAGCGCGAATACATGATGGTGATGGAGTTCTTCCAAGGCGCCGTCGAGATCGGAGAAGCGGTCGTCGACGACCAGATCATCGATCAGGGCCTCGATATGCTCCGGAAGCTCTGGGACTCCGGCGTTGCCCATCGCGACATCAAGCCCGGGAACCTCATGGTGCGCGATGGCAAGCTGCTCCTCATCGATGCCGCGTTCGCGCAGGTGCGGCCGTCTCCCTGGCGCCAGGCCGTCGACTTGGCGAACATGATGCTCGTTCTTGCCGTTCGATCCGACGCCGAGCGTGTCTACAACAAAGCGCTCAAATACTTCAGCCCCGAGGAGATAGCTGAAGCGTTCGCTGCGACCCGTGGAGTCGCGAGCCCATCCCAGCTTCGCACGTTCATGAAAGCGGACGGGCGGGACCTTTTGCGCGAGTTCCGCGCCCTCGCGCCCACGCATCGGCCGATCGCCATCCAGCGCTGGAGCGTGCGGCGCGTCCTGACGGCAGTAACCACGGTGCTCGTCCTCGCGCTTATCTCTCAGGTAGGGATAAAGGCCTTCTTCCCGGTCCAGAACCTCGCGGTTTCGAAACCATCGGAGTGCCTGCCCAGCAATACACTGATCCTCGCGGCCCAGGCGGTCCCGAGCGCGGCCTCCCTGCCGTGCATCGCAACGCTCCCGTCCGGGTGGAAGTTGGCCGGCGCCATCATCACCACGGGGCGCGCGCAATTCTGGCTCGACTCCGATAGAGCAGGACGGCGAGCGGTGACGGTAACCCTTACCGATCGCTGTGACGTTTCAGGGGCTGAGCAAGTCCCAAGCGATGAACCCGGAGCCACCCGTTACGAGAAGCCGCTCGAGCTGACGCCTCGC
>VAYV01000158.1 GCA_005883175.1 Actinomycetota bacterium | reverse complement strand
CAGCTGATCGGGATGGAACCCGTTGCTGTACGGCGTGATCCAGCTTCGCGCCGTCACGTACTGCACGGCCGGGTAGGCCCAGTGGCCGGTCGGGACGTCGGCAAAGGTCGTCGCCGATGCCGGCGACACGATCGCGGTCAGGAACCCAGCGACGGCGAGCGAAATGACGAGAAGCTTGCGCAGGATGATCTCCCTCCGGACATATCTATCGGCCGCGGAGAATGGTCTCTTGACCGGAAAGCCCTGGTAGGGGCTTTGATCCTAGAGGGCGGCTCGGATCAGATCCGCTGTTTCGATGATCTGATCCTCGTCCCGGTACTTCTGCCTCGGCCAGAAGAAGCCGCGCAGGCCGTCCTTCCGACGGCGAGGGACCACGTGTGCGTGCAGGTGCGGCACGCTCTGGCTGATCTTGTTATTGATCGCGACGAACGTGCCGTCGGCTTCCATGCCGGCCTCGACGGCTCGCGCGACCCGTTGCACCGGCGCGAAGAACGGCTCGAGCAGGTCGGCGGGCAGGTCGGCCAGCGTCTCGATGTGCGCGCGTGGCGCGACCAGCGTGTGCCCCAGGAAGACCGGCCGATGGTCGAGGAACGCGATCACGACATCGTCCTCGTAGACGATGTGCGCCGGCACCTCCCCTCGGGCGATGGTGCAGAAAACGCACGGCTTATCGATGACCGCTCCCCTCACGCGCGCGCATCTTCGATTCGGTCGAGCAAGCCGGTCAAGGCTACCCTTCGGTCGTGGAACCCATCGGACTCGAGCCGCGCGCGCGCGCGCAACCCGACCACATCGCGATCGTCGCCGGAACGCGCAGGGTAACGTTCGCAGAGCTCGACCGTCGCGCGAACCGCGTCGCACGCGCCCTCCGCACGGCGGGCATCCGCCCCGGTGATCGCGTCGGCTGCTCGTTGCGGAACCGCGTCGAGTTCTTCGAGGTCACGTTCGGGGCCGCGCGCGCCGGCGCCGAGCTGGTACCGATCTCGTGGCGTGCGAAGGACGACGAGGTGACGTACCTGCTCGAAGACTCGCGCGCAGGGCTGCTCGTCGCGGAGGAAGGCGCGCGCGCGCCGGTCCGCGTGCTTCACGCAGGGAAGGACTACGAAGCCGCACTCGGCGCCGAGGGCGATGACCCGCTGTCCGATGCTCCGCCGGTGGCTCCGCCGTCGATCCGCTTCTATACGTCGGGGACAACGGGCCGGCCCAAAGCCGTCGAGCGCGCGCGCTCGACGGTGGACAACTACCTCGCAGCCGCGCGCGAACACCTCGGCGTGTTCCGCGTCGAGCAGCCCTCCGAGATCCACCTGTGCTGCGGGCCGCTGTACCACAGCGCTCCGCTGGGGTTCAGCGACTACGCGCTGCTGATGGGTCAAACCGTCGTGCTGATGGAACGGTTCGACCCGGAAGAGTTCCTCCGTCTGATCGACGCCGAGCGCGCGACGTGGTCGATGATGGTGCCGATCCATTTCGTGCGGCTGCTCGCCCTGCCGGAAGATGTGCGCGCGCGCTACGACCGCGGCTCGATGCGGCGGATCATCCACGCCGCCGCCCCGTGCCCGCCGGACGTGAAGCGTCGGATCATCGAGATGTTCGGCGACGACGTCGTATGGGAGTTCTACGGGATGACCGAAGGGCGCGCGACCGTCATCACCGCCGAGGAGTGGCTGCGGAAGCCGGGCAGCGTCGGCCGTCCGATGCCCGGCGCGCGCGTGAAGATCTTGGACGACGCCGGAAACGAGCAGCCGCCCGGCGAGACCGGGCTCATCTACGTGTCGACGGGCGGCCGGTTCACGTACGCGGGCGCCCCGAGGCAAACCGCTGAGGTCTGGAACGGCGACTTCTTCAGCGTCGGGGACATGGGCTACGTGGACGCCGACGGCTACCTTTTCCTGACCGACCGGCACCAGGACATGATCATCTCGGGCGGCTCGAACGTGTATCCGGCGGAGGTCGAGGCCGTGTTGCACCTCCACCCTGCGGTCGCAGACGTCGCGGTGATCGGGATCCCCGACCCCGAATGGGGCGAGGCCGTGAAAGCCATCGTCGAGCCGCGGGCGCCCGTCGAGCCGTCGGAGCTCATCGAGTTCTGCCGCGCGCGCCTCGCGCACTACAAGTGCCCGCGGACGGTGGACCTCGTCGAGCAGCTGCCCCGCGAGCCGAACGGCAAGGTCCGGAAGCGAGAGCTGCGCGCGCCGTACTGGGAAGGGCGCGCGACGAAGATCTAGCTCAACAACTTGTAGTGGCCTCGATCCGGTCGGTTACACTACGGCGCACAAGCCCACGTGGAGCAGCCTGGAGTGCTCGTCACCCTGTCAAGGTGAAGGTCGCCGGATCGAAGCCGGTCGTGGGCGCATAGGGCCTGAGCTGCTGAAATACATCGCGACGCGGCATGGACCATGAGATCCCGTCACGGGCGCAAATCACATGGGCTTCCGTGTCACGGGTCCTCGTTACCATTGAATCCATGCGCTGCGAGTACTGCGGACGGATGAACCGATCGCCTGACCCATGGTGTTGCACCCGATGCTTTCGAGGACTGCTTTACGATTTAGCCCGAGCGCCGAAACGATGCCCGAATTGCGATCAAGAGTTTTTCGTGCCGGCGACTTGGAAACGAGTTCCCACCTACTGTTCGCGATCCTGTTCGCGCAGCGCCTATAACAAAGCCCATTTCGTCGGCGCACTGAACCCCCGGTGGCGTGGCGGCCGCGTTCTCTCGTACGGATCAGGCTGGAAAACAATCAAGGCTGAAGTGCGCGAGCGTGATCAGGTCTGCCGTGCTTGCGGGAAAACTCCTGAACACAACGGGCGCGCGCTCGACGTTCACCACGTGCAACCATTTCGGTTCTCCGGCGACAACTCGCTCGAAAACCTCATCGCACTCTGCCGATCGTGCCACATGCGGGCGGACGATCATGGGCGCGCCGGTTCGGCGAAGTTCCTTCACAACCCCACCCCCAAGCGCCCCACGAAGCGCGAGATCCGCCGCCTCAAACAGCTCATCCGTGAAGCCGAGCGCCGCGCGCGCCGCCGACAGCATCAGCGCGAAGCGCGGCGTATGAACGATGAGGGGAAGAGCCTTCGCGAGATCGCGCGCGTGCTCGGACTCTCGCATCAGACGGTCTTCAACTGGATCAGAGGGATCCATCGGGTTGAGCAGTCGGGAGCCCCGTACCGAGCTCACCGGCCGCGCGCGCGCCGCCGTCCGCTTGGCCGTCCCTTGCTATCCTGTCCGTCGCTCCGGCCAGGTAGCTCAGTTGGAAGAGCACGGGTCTGAAGAACCCGGTGTCGGCGGTTCGATCCCGTCCCTGGCCACAAATTCTGGCGAACAACCGCCGAACCTCCCGGCCGACGAAGAACCCGGAAACGCCGACGACCGCGCTCGCGCGCGGTCGCGGACTCCTTACCGCTACTTCGTTGGGTGGATCACCACCCGGAACCCTGTATCAACCGTTCCGGGTGGCGACACCCTCGAGAAGGCTCATGACTTCGGACTCGCGGTAGCGGCGGTGTCCGCCCAGGGTCCTGATGGAGCTGAGCTTGCCTGCCTTCGCCCAACGGGTGACCGTCTTCGGGTCGACCCGGAAAAGCGCGGCGACCTCAGCAGGGGTCAGAAGCGTCTCGCCAGACGACTGGTCCCGCTTCATGTATTTCTCCTCCTTCCGAAGCGGCCCGGCGTGTCCGACGTGCCGCGTTATGTCTGTCCTGTACCCGGGCTAGCATCGGTCCTGTACCCCTTCGCCGCCAATGGCCCGTTGTGACGGTTTTCTCACCACCCACCGTGTCCACTCCGCGCATTTAGCCTTCGGACGGCGTTCGGCCCTATTTACAGATAATCGACAGGTCTTTTCTGCAACTTGACCGAATAGCGGCATCCGTTTACCTGGGACGTCCTCCCATCTTCGCCGGCTGAGCACCGCGGTCAACGACCCTCGGATCGCCGCGCGATCGTTCACGGAGAACGCATGAGGCAGGGGCTCCTGCGTAGTCACAAATGACTAGCCACGGCCCTTGAACCCCCTGAGTACGATTGCCGCATGGCCGTCTTCGACCGGCTTGGGTCCGAGTACGAGCAGATCGTCTTCGGCCACGATCCAGACGCCGGGCTGCGAATGATCATCGCGGTGTACTCGACCGCGCGCGGGCCGGCGCTCGGCGGGACGCGGATGTGG
>VAYV01000157.1 GCA_005883175.1 Actinomycetota bacterium | reverse complement strand
GCCGAGCATCACCGCCGCGACGACGTCGGCGTCGCCGGCAACGCTTGCGAGCGCATCGAGGATGACCGGTGGGTAGTGCTCGCCGTCCACGAGGACGAGCGCGCGCGGGCGTGAGCTCACGTGGAATGCTGTTCGGTAACCAGTGGCTCGAGCTCTCGGTAGTGCTGCTGCCCGGTCACGATGTTGAAGTGGGCGATCGTGTTGCCGGGACCGAACGGATGCTTTTGAACGATCCGCACCTCGTCCGCCTCATACTCGATAACGTTGTACGCGGGCCTGGTATGCCCGCGCAGCCGCAGGCTCGAGCAGGTGCCCGCGTTTGCGATGTAGATGTTCTCCAGCCGCCAGACGTAGGGGACGTGCTTGTGCCCGGTCAGCGCGAGCTTGACGCCGGACCGGATCAGCACCTCCAGCAGGTCACCGGCGTCGGCCACCGTGGAGCGCTCCCGGCCGGTTCCGGGAACCGGCAGCAGGTGGTGGTGGTGCGCGTAGATCTTCAGCTCGGCCGGCTCAGAGAACTGTTCCATGATCCAGGGGTAGCGTTCGCGGCCCACCTGTCCGTCGTTCAGATCGGGCTCGCTCGAATCGACGCCGACGATCACGACCCCGTCCCGGAGGTTCGCGCGCCAGTGACGAGGTCCGATCATCTCCTCGAAGTGAACATACCCGACGTTCTTCGAGTCGTGGTTCCCGGGCACCGCGACGACGCGGCTCTCGATCTGCTCGAGGTATGCGGAGGCGGTCTTGAACTCGCCGCGGAATCCTTCGTTGGTGATGTCCCCGGTGCAGACGACGATGTCGGGCTTGAGCTCGTTCAGCTCGACGATCACGCGGTTCAACAAGTTCGGAACGAAGTGAACGGAGCCGACGTGGAGGTCGCTGATGTGCGCGATCGTGACCAACGCTATTCCTCCATGATGACCCGGACCGAGCCTTCTTTGGAGATCATGGAGAACCCGGTCATCTCTCCTTCCCGGCGGAAGACGAGGGAGATCAACGAGTCTCCTACCCGAAGGTTCCTCAACTCTACCCAGTTCAACCATGCGGGAAGGACCGGGGAGTTGATCGTGAGCAGGTTCTCGGGCGCGCGCGCGGACAGGCCGAGCATCGCCTGCAGCAACAGGAACGGAGAGCCGGCCGCCCACGCCTGCGGCGAGCACGCGACCGGGTACGAGACCGGTTGGTTCGGGGTCCGGCGGGTGAACCCGCAGAAGAGCTCCGGCAGACGCATGTAGTCGACGAACACCGCCGCGTCGAAGATCGCCGTTGCGATCCGATTCGTCTGCTTGTGGTAGCCGTAGCGCTTCAAGCCGGCCGCGATCAGCGCGTTGTCGTGCGGCCACACCGTTCCGTTGTGGTAGCTCATCGGGTTGTACGCCACGGCGGACTTGCTCATCGTTCGGATGCCCCAGCCGCTGAACATGTCCGGTTGGAGCAGGCGGCGTGAGACTTCTCCGGCCTTCTCGGGGTCCAAGATGCCGCAGTACATCCCGTGCGCGGGGTTCGACGTCACCGACCGCACCGGCCGCTTCTTGCCGTCGAGCGCAACCGCGTAGAAGGAGTCCTCCGGAACCCAGAACGCTTCGTTGAAGCGCTTCTTGAGCTCGTGCGCCTGCTCGCGGAGCGCCACCGCATCGCGTTCGCGGTCGAAGGCGTCGTACACGTCGGCGATACGCAGCTTGGCGAGGTAGACGTACCCCTGAACCTCGCTCAGGGCGATCGGCGATTCGGCGAGCGAACCGTCGGCGTTCACGATCGAGTTGTACGAGTCTTTCCAGCCTTGGTTGTCGAGCCCGCCCCGCGAGCGCCGTTGGTATTCGACGAAGCCGTCTCCATCCATGTCCCCGTAGCGATCGATCCACTCGAGCGCGCGCTCGACGTGGGGCATCATCTCTTCGGCGAATGCGCGATCGTTCGTCCACTTGAAGTACGTGCCGAACAGCATGAGGAAAAGCGGGGTCGAGTCGATCGAGCCATAGTACGGCGTGTGCGGAACGATCGCGGCGTTCGCAAGCGCGCCGGTACGGATCTCGTGGAGGATCTTGCCCGGCTCTTCGTCGCGCCACTCGTCGACGCGATCGCCTTGGAAGCGGGCGAGCAGCCGGAGCGTGTCGCGCGCCGGCGCGGGGTTCAGCATCAAGATCTGATGGGCCGTCATCAGCGAGTCGCGCCCGAACGCGGCGACGTACCACGGGATCCCGGCTGCGATGTACCGGCCGTCAGGCGTGTCGGTCAGAAGCGCGCGGAGGTCGCGCCGTCCGCGCTGGAGCAGCGTGTTGAAGACCTCGTTATCCGTGTAGATCGACGTGCACTCGTGGTCCCACTCGTCGTACGAGCGGCGCAGCTCGTGGACGGCAACGTCGAACGCCGGGCCCTCGCGCTCGACGCCGGCGACGATCGGCTCGATCACGAACGAAAGGAGCTTCGTCTGATGGCCGACGAGGTCGAGATCGAACGACACGCGAACGGACCCGATCCCGTACTCGATCGCCGACGGGGCGGTCCCGAGGTCGATCACCGTCTGCCGCAGGAGGCCGTCTTCACCCGAGTGCGCGAACGTGATCGTCTGACCCTCGACGACGGGCCGGTAGAACGTTCCCGTTCGCTCGTGGAGCAAGCCGCGCACGTGAAAGATGTCGGCGAAGTCCGAGCCGAACTCGAAGTTCACACGAACGTGGATGCGATGGTCGTTGTAGTTCTTAAACCGGATGCGTTCGTACAAACGCTCCTTGATGACGCGCGTACGCCGGATGTTCAGCGTTTGTGCCGGGATCTCGACCCCGCCGTCGACGAGGTCGGGGTTCGTCAGGTCGACGTACGACATGTACGCGCGCTCCGCGCTCGACGAAAGCAGCACGGCAGGGTGCTCGCCGATCTCCATCTCGTACCGCGAGAGGAACCGCGTGTCCCGGTAGTACAGCCCCATCCCGAGCTCGCCGCCGCGCAGGTTCCCTTCCGGGTCGGCGTACAGGAACATGTCGCCTTCCTTCGTCGCCAGGAGCGACAAGGTGTGATCCGTGAGGACGAAGGTGGCGTTCTCGTTGTAGAGCCGGGTTGCCTCGTGATCGACCTCGAAGCCGGTGGGCGGCTCCAGACGTGGGCTCGCGGCTCGTGCGGCTGTGGACACTGGTGTGGTCTCCCGGAAGTCGAGCTCCGATGTCGTCGGCGGGGCGGGGAGGGTTGCCCGTTCTCAGTGTAGGTCAGCCACTACTCCCCTACAACGAACATCGGTCCCGTTCGTCCGACTCCTTACTTCTCTCGTTCCGACACGATCCGCGCGCCCTGCGGATCGATCGATTCCAGGCGAACATCCCAACCCTCGGGCAACAGCGCGCGCGCCGTCGTCTCCCCATCCAATGCAGCCTTGTCGTCGACGAGCGCGGCAACGCTCGGCCCCGCACCCGCCAAGAACGCTGCGATCCCCTCGGCGCGCAGCGCGCGCACGAGCTCCCCGGATTCGGGCATCAGCCCGAATCGCACCGGCTGATGAAGGAGGTCCTTCGTCGCGTCCATCAGCACATCCGAGCGGCCCTGGCTCAACGCTGCGACGAGCAGTGCCGCCCGCCCGAGATTGGCGGTCGCATCGGCACGCGAGACCTCGGTCGGAAGCGCCGCGCGCGCGACCTTCGTCTGCATCGCTTGCGGGGCCACGCACACCAGCGGCTTGATCGCAGCCGGCGGGTCGATCCGCAGCGTGCTCTCGGCCGTCGAGACGGTGATGCCGCCCAGCAGAC
>VAYV01000156.1 GCA_005883175.1 Actinomycetota bacterium | reverse complement strand
AAAACGATCGGCGGGTCTCTTTCGAGAACCCGCCGATCGTTGGGGGAGAGGTTGCGCTAGGCGCGCACATGATTGTTCGTCGCGAATGCGTACGCAGCGCATGACTACCGCTGATGGATTCGCTGTAGTACCGACGAACTAACAACCGTCGCGGTTATCCACAAGCAGTCGCAGTGCAAAGGTGCAGGTCAAGTGCTATTTGTCTCGCGCGATCGCATCCGCAGCGCGTGTTGAGATGACACGCGTGGTGCGACCAGCGCGCGCCGCTTTCCTTCGCGGAGATCGTCCTCGATAAAGAAGATCGCGATCGTGTCACCGTCGCGCGCGGTGGCATCGCATCGGTGGCACGGCGCGCGCGCGCGAGTGCTGCAAGCCGCGCGCAGAGGCGTTCAACACCTCGATCCGGAGGGGACCTCGGAAAAAAAATTTTGCCCGCGAGGGCTTCAGGCGCCCTTTTCGGTCCCGGTTTGTCCTTCAGCCGCGGAGTCGCCGGTTGCGCCCTTAGAGGGGCCCTTGGCTCGTTGTGGCGACGTCTCGGTGGCTTCGTCGCGCGCGTGCGTGTCGACGACTGCCCTCGCTTCCGACTCCGGTTTGGGTGGTTCCGGGGCCGCCGGCGTGGGTGCAGCATCCTGTGACGGCGGCTTCGGAGCGCGCGGTGCAGCTTTCGGAGCCGGCTTCGCAGCGGGCGCGGCGGGTTTCGGCTTCGCTTTCGGCTTCGGCTTTGGCTTCGGTCTCGCTTGTGCGGCCGGTGCGGCTTGTGCCGCAGCCGGCGCCGTCACAGCCGGCTTCGGTCTCGGTTTCGGCTTGGACTTCGCCTTCGGTTTCGGTTTCGGCTTCGGCTTCGCGGGCGCTGCCTCGGATGCGCGCGAACCGCGCGGTTCCTGACCGGACGGCAACGGAGCGAAACGTCGCTGAGGCGGAGGAGCCGGCGCAGCGGCGGGCTGGGACGGCGCGACGGGCTCACCGCGAGTGGACCCGATCTCTCGAACGCGACGACGGAAGAGCTTTCGCTCGCGACGCGGCATCCGCTCCAGAAGATCGTTCAACGTCTCGAGGAAGACGCGGTCGCGCGCGGTTTCGATCGCGCGCATCGCGTGGATCAACCGCTGCTCCGCTTCCATGACGCGAACGCCGAGCCGCTCCTCGCCGGCGGTGAGCTCTTCGATCTGTTCCGCGGTGCGCGTCGATTCGTCGTGCGCGGACGAGCGCTCCTCTTCGATCCGTTTCACGATGGCGCGGACGCCGATCCAGATCTCGTTGACGTTGGAGGCGACGCCCCCGAGCTCTTGCTCGATGCCTGCGATCTTCTCGTCGCGCTCACGCGACGCGTCGGCGATGCTCGGTGTCAGCCGTTCCACGATCCCGGCGACGACGTCGTCCGGATTGGCTATGGCGGCGATCTTCTCTTCGATCCGCCCTGTGCGCTCGCTGATGGACGTTCGCACCGCCGCCGTTCGCGTGACGAGCTGGGTGCTGAACGATTCCATCGCTTGGAACAGCTCCTGACGGATGCGCTCGATGCCCGCTCCCGTCTCCGACAGCTGCGTCAAAGCGGCGCGAAGGTCTTGCATGCCGCCGGCCGTCTGCGCGGCCGCGCCGTCCAACGCGTCGCTCGTGTCCCCGGCGACCTGCACGATCTTGGCCTCCACCGCGTCGAGGCGCATCGACAGCTCGCCCACCGAGCGCG
The DNA here is from genome assembly GCA_005883175.1 of Actinomycetota bacterium. Classification (GTDB taxonomy): domain Bacteria; phylum Actinomycetota; class AC-67; order AC-67; family AC-67; genus AC-67. The sequence goes on along the minus strand of VAYV01000156.1, from coordinate 3,216 downwards.
CGACACCGTCTTGCACCGTACCGACGGCTTCGTCGAGCGCCGCGCGAAGGTGCTCGACCGCGGACGCGATGGCCGCTTCCGTCGAGGCTGCCGTTTGCGTTTCGTCCTCGGGACGCCGGAGCGCCGCGATCTCCGCGCGGATGTCGTCGAGTATGGGATCCCGGGGCGGCCCTTCGGCCGCGATCAAGTCCGAAAGCTGCGCGCGGATCTCGTGCAGGATCGGATCCGTTGCGGCGGGCTCGACGGACGACAGCCGGTCGAGCTGCGCCCGGATGTCCTGAAGGATCGGATCGGGCGCGGAGGGCTCAGCCGTCGAGAGCCGCTCGAGGTGCGCGCGGATCTCGTGCAGGATCGGATCCGTTTCGGCGGGCTCTGCAGACGACAGCCGGTCGAGGTTCGCGCGGATCTCGTCGAGGATGGGATCGCGCGGCGGCCCTTCTCTTTCGCGCAGCTCGAGCAGCTCCCCGCGAAGCTCGAAGAGCTCGCTTCGGATCTCGTTGAGCAGCCCGTCTGCCGGTTGCGTCGGCGACGACGCGGGCTCGGCGAGCTGCGCTCGGAGCTCGTTCAGGTTAGAGACGAGAGCTTGTCGTGGATCTGCTGCAGCATCGGATCGCGCGCCGGCGCTTCCCACACGGCGACGAGCGAGTTCAGCTGCTCGCGGACCTCATCCAGCCCTGCGTCGCCGGGCTTCCGATCGACCCGCGACTCGAGCGACGACATCCGCTCGCTCAGCCGGGATTCGATGTCGCGCACGCGCCCTTCGACGCCGCGCAAGGCCTCGAGCAACACGCCGTCGTCGGACGCGGTCCTCGGCGCCGCCGACCGGATCGCTTCGACTTGCTCGCGGATCGCCTGCAAGATCCCTGCGTTCTCCGATTCGATCGCGCGCCCACGCTCGGCGATGCGCTCTGCCTGTTGCGTCAAGTACTCCAACGTCGATGTCACGCCGACGGACATGTTCGTGATCCGCAGCCCCAGCGCGTCGCTGCGGCGCTCGGACGCTTCTTGCTCTCCGCGCACGAGCACTTCGAAGTCGCTTCGGATCTGTGCCGTCGTTTCGTCGAGCAGCCTGCGGAAGTTATCGAGGCGTGCGTCGACCTCCGCCCCGACGCGCTCGGGACCTGACGTGTCGAGCGTCGGCACTCTCCCGCCGGCGAGCTGCTCGAGCGCGGTCTGCAGCGTTGCCCGGATGTCGCGGAAGGCCGCGCTCTCGTCGGCGACGGTCGCGATCTCGGTGCGCAGACCTTCGAGCGGCACAAGCGCCTCGCTCACTTCGGCGAGGCGCCGCGACAGCGACTCGAGCTCTCCTCCGAGCGAACCGACCCGTGCGTCGATCACGTCGCGGGCCTCTCGAACGCTGCGCTCGACCTCCGACTCGACCGCCGACGCGATCTCCATCGGTCCCGGCAAGGAGTCGATGCGCGCGTCGAGCGCCGCCGTCCGGCGGGCCGCGTCGCGGACGAGCTCGGCGAGCTCGCCGACCGTTTCGCGCAACCGTTCGTCGCTCGACTGCGGCTGCTCGAAGCCGGGTTGATACGTCACGTCGTCAGACATCCACAGGCTCCACCACTCGGATCGCGTCGTACAACGTCGTCCGAACGGCGGGGATACGGCCTATCTCGGAGATCGCCGCGTTGAACTGGTCCGGCTCGACCTTGATCCCGTGATTCGCTCCCGCCATCCGGCTGATCGTTTCTTCCATCAACGTACCCCCGAAATCGTTGCAGCCACCCTGCAGCATGACCTGCGAGCCGGGGATACCCAGCTTCACCCAGGAGACCTGGATGTTGTCCACGACGCCGTGGAGCATGATGCGAGCCATCGCATGCATCCGCCGGTTCTCGGCGATCGTGGCGCCTGCGCGCGCCTTGCCGGCGAGGTAGATCGGCGCGTTCTGGTGAACGAATGGGAGCGGGACGAACTCGGTGAAGCCGCCGGTGTCTTCCTGGATCGCGCGGATGCGCCGGAGATGACCGACCCAGTGCGGCGGCGCGTCGACGTGCCCGTACATGATCGTCGAGGAGCTTCGGATGCCGAGCCCGTGCGCGGTCCGGATGATCTGCTCCCACGTGTCGGCCGGCAGCTTTCCCTTCGTCAGCACCCAGCGCACGTCGTCGTCGAGGATCTCCGCCGCCGTTCCCGGGGTCGAGCCGAGCCCGGCCCGTTTCGCTTCGGTCAGCCACTCCGCGAACGAGATGCCGAGACGCGAGGCACCGTTCAGCACTTCCATCGGGCTGAAGGCGTGGATGTGCATCCCCGGGACGCGCGCTTTGATCGCGCGCAGCAGGTCGAAGTAGTAGTCGCCCGGAAGGTCGGGGTGGATCCCGCCTTGGATGCACACTTCCGTCGCGCCCCAATCCCACGCTTCCTCCGCGCGCGCGGCGACCTCGTCGTTGGACAGGAAGTACGCATCGGCGTCGTCGCGGCGCTGCGCGAAGGCGCAGAAGCGGCACCCCACGTAACAGATGTTCGTGAAGTTGATGTTGCGGTTGATGACGTACGTGACGACGTCGCCGACGGCGTCGCGCCGCATGTCGTCGGCGATCCGGCACAGTTGCTCGAGCGCGTCCCCCTCGGCTTCGAACAGCGTCAGCGCTTCCTCCTCGGAGAGGATCGCACCGCTATCGGCGCGCGCAAGCGCCGTGTTCATCTCGCCCGGGTTTCGCGCAGGCCGAGACGCCCAGGCGCGCGAGACATCGACCTCCAGCGCATCCCAATTCCCGTGGATGACGTTGGTGTCGGCGCGTAGTCCTCGTTCCAGGTCGTCCGTCGCGCTCTCCGAGTTCTCGATGAGCCGTATCGAGCCGCTCAGCGCCTTCTTCAGCACGACGTCCGGCGCTTGCCACGGAACGCCGCGCGGCTGTGCCTCGGCGCGCGCGTATCCGTCGGGCGCGCGCAACGCTTCGACGGCGCCGAGCACGCGGCCGTCGATCCACGGGTCCGGCTGGATCGCGTAGAACGGGTAGATCGTCAGCCGTTCATGCAACACCGAGCCGCGCGCCTCGGTCTCCGCGCGCAGCCGATCGATCTGGGGCCAGGGCTTCTCTGGGTTCACGTGGTCGATCGTGACGGGGGACACGCCGCCCCAGTCGTTGATCCCGGCGTCGAGCAGCTCGGGGAAGCGTTCGTCGGAAAGGTTCGGCGGCGCCTGCACGGTCGCGCGCGCCCCCAGCAAGATGCGCGCCAGCGCGATCGTCGCGAGGTAGTCGTCGTGAG
>VAYV01000155.1 GCA_005883175.1 Actinomycetota bacterium | reverse complement strand
CCGCGTCCGGCTGCGAGGCCATCGCCGTGAGCGGCTTCGCGACGAAGTTCTGCACGATCACTTCCTGGATGTGTCCGTACTGCCGCGCGAGCGCGCGCAGCGCGAACAGCGATTCGGCCCGCTCGCGCGCGGTCTCGCCGATGCCGATCAAGATCCCCGTCGTGAACGGGATCGCGAGCCTGCCGGCGTCTTCGATCACGCGCAATCGCACGGACGGCTTCTTGTCCGGCGAGCCGTAGTGCGCCGCGCCCGGCGTCCGGTACAGCCGCTCGGATGTCGTCTCCAGCATCATCCCCATGCTGGGCGCGACCGGCTTGAGCCGCGCCATCTCTTCCCACGACATCACGCCGGGATTGAGGTGCGGGAGCAAGCCGGTCTCCTCGATCACGAGGATGGCCATCGCGCGCACGTAGTCGAGCGTGGAGGCGTAGCCGCGCGCGGCCAGCCAGGCGCGCGCCTCGGGCCAGCGGGACTCGGGTCGGTCCCCGAGCGTGAACAGCGCTTCTTTGCACCCGGCGGCGGCGCCGGCGCGCGCGATGTCGAGCACCTGCTCGGGCGTCAGGAACGGCGCCTCCAACCGATCCGGCGTCGTCGCGAACGTGCAGTACCCGCAGCGGTCGCGGCACAAGCGCGTCAGCGGGATGAAGACCTTGCGGCTGTACGACACCGTGCGCCCAACGCCGGCGTCGCGGACCCGGCACGCGATCGCCATGAGGTGCTCGAGATCGTCGTGCCGCGCGGAGAGCAACGCTTCCGCCTCGTCGAGGGATAACGTCTTGCCTTCGTCGGCGCGACGCAGCGCGCGCCGAACGGCGTGTGCGACGTCCATCATCGATTCGACCGACGGGGCATGTCGCGGCGAGCGTAGCAAAGGACTGCAGAGGGCTCGACCCGGGGAAAGGCCGCAGGGCTATAGGCTGCTCGGGATGATCGCCGTCCTGGCCGGAGGGGTGGGCGCAGCGCGCTTCTTGCGTGGTCTGGTGCGCGTCGTCCCGCCCTCGGATGTCACCGTGATCGGCAACACCGGGGACGACATCGACATCTACGGCGTGCACGTTTCGCCGGATCTGGACATCGTGACGTTCATGCTCGCCGGCGTCTTGGACGAGCAGCGTCAGTTCGGCATCACCGGCGACACGCACACGCTGATGGACGAGCTGGCCGCGACCGGCCATGAGACGTGGTTCACCCTCGGCGACCGTGACTACGCCGTGTGTCTCACGCGAACACTCATGATGGAGGAAGGGCTCCCGCTGCACGACGCGACGGCACGGATCTGCGCGCGGTTCGGCCTCGACATCGCGCTGCTGCCGATGACCGACGACCTCGTATTCACGACCGTTCGCGTGCGGGGTCCCGAGGGCGAGGCCGACGTCCATTTCCAGGAGTACTGGGTCCGGCATCGAGCCGGCTTGCCGGCGCTGGGAGTCACGCTGGAGGGCGGATCGGACGCACGGCCTGCACCCGGTGTCTTGGACGCGATCGCGTCGGCGGAGGCCGTCATCGTCGCGCCGTCGAATCCCGTCGTTTCGATCGGCACGATCCT
>VAYV01000154.1 GCA_005883175.1 Actinomycetota bacterium | reverse complement strand
ACTGCGCGAGCAGCTTCCGATCGGCCCGCCGTCGAAGGTCGCCGACTTGGTCGCGCGCTACCGCGAGGCCGGGCTGCATCGAATGTTCGTCTGGCCGCTCGGCCACGATCCGGTCGAACAGATGCAGCGTTTCGCGGACGCGGTGCTGTAGCGCGCGCTAGTGGCCTTGGTCGTGCGGCACGGTCACGGTGATGTTGACAGTCTGCATCTCCATCTCCATGTTGCTTCCGCCCATGTCGCTGCACGTGACCGCGATCGTGTACACGCGACCGCCCTTGTCGCGGCCCGAACGCTCCGCGCGCACCTGTGCGGTCGTCGTCGCGGTACCGGGGTCGCTGCCCATGCCCATGTTGCCGGTGCCGCTCCAGTCGAGACCTTGCTTGTCGGTCGGCTGACCGGACCCGTTGAGCTCGTTCGAGCCATCCGCCGAGGACTGGTTGTCGTGGATCGAACCGACCATCACGCCGATCATGTCGCCGTCGTTATCGTTGTCCGTGTAACCGATCGTGATGGTCTGCATCTTGTGGTTCGGCGGCCACAAGGTGGTCGGGCTCCACGTGACGGTTCCGTCGTTGCACGGCGTCGAACCGCTTCCGGACGACTTGTGCGGTGCGGCACCGGCGGGTGAAAGAGCTCCGACGGTCAAAACGACGATGCCCAGAACGCGAGCAACGGTCCGGATCATGACACTCCCCTCGTCAGGTGGCCCCTTCGTCGGGTGGCCGGCCAGGTGCGGAGAGTATTCCCAGCATGGTGGCAAATCAACCCAAACCCGGCACGAGACTCAATTGACTAGGGATTTCGGGCGCATCGATCTGGTCGCGCCGTTCCTCTCAAACTGGTCACTTGACATGACTGGTGCTATTGTGTGTCCATGAGAGAGATCGCCGCCGCTAAGTTCAAAGAGCAGGTTCTCTCGATCCTCGACAACGTCGACGAGGACGGCATCGTCATCACCAAGCGTGGCAAGCCCGTCGCCAAGCTCATCCCTATCGGCGCCGAGTCAGCGACGCTGATCGGCTCACTCAAAGACAGGATCAAGATCAAGGGAGACATCCTCTCCACCGGGGCACGGTGGGATGCTCAATCTTGATACGCACATCTTCTTGTACGCGGTCGCAGGAGAGCTGACGCCGGCCGAAGCCAAGCTACTCCGGAGAGAGCAGTGGTCCATCTCTGCGATCGTCCTCTGGGAGATCGCGAAGCTCGCACAGCTGGGGCGGATCGAGATCGACCTCGACGATGTTCAGGTTGCGCGCGCGTTGCGCGCCGTTCACGTATGGCCGATCACGGCCGAGATCGCGAAACGAAGCACGCGTCTCGACATCAAAGGCGATCCTGCGGACGAGCTGATCGCCGCCACCAGTCTCGTCGAGAACGTCCCGCTTGCGACCCGCGATCGCGCACTCCGACGCTCGCAGCTGGTGCCGATCGCTTAGGGCAGCTCGACCGCTTGACCCCAGGTTCCGCGGTTCTCCCAGGGGATCGTGCCGACCGCACCCACGTCGAGCTCTTGGAAGGTGATCTGCGGCATCGGCGCGCGCCATTTGGTCGGGTCGCTCCCCTGCTGCTTGGTCAGTTGCGCGATCGCGTCGTCGAGGGCTGCTCGGACCAAGCGCGGTACCGAAGCGATGTACGGCGCGCCGCGCGCGCGCCCGCTCAGCATGTCGTACAGGAACTGGTCGTAGTCGTCGAAGAACTCGAATTCGGGGCTGGTCGTGCCGGGCGTGCGCGTGAACACGCGCACGGCGTCGGCGACCGGTTTGTTGCCGAGCGCAGGGCCGAACACTGCTGCGCCTGCGCGCGCCTCGAGCGCTCTGAACCACGCCTCCATGATCGGGAACGCCGGGCTGCACACCTGCGCGTCGCACGCGCCGCCGGGGTAGAACGCGGTTCCGTTCCAGGCGTTCAGGATCCCAACGACTTTCCGTTCGAGCGGCGTCAACCCACGCAAGGACGTCAGGAACCGTTTGAAGCCGAGCGTCGTGCGCAGGTCGGTTTGGCCGGTCGTGCGCGCGACATGCCAAAGATCCGCGTATGTGAGCCTGCCGGACGCGCGCAACAGCATCATCGGCTCGCCGACACGCTGGGTCGTTCCCCAGATCGTGCCGTCGCCGGCGTCGGGCCAATTGAACGCGGGCTTGTTGTTCCAGTTCGCGACCCAGCCTCGCGCGGGATCCACCACGCTCGGCCAGAGCCGCGGCGACAGGAATCCGCGCCAGTCGAAGCGGCCGTCGCCGGGCACCGGAAGCCGCGGGTCATGGCCGCGCGCGCGGATCGGGATCGTGCCGGTGTGCCAGTAGGCGATGTGCCCGGCGTCGTCGGCGTAGATGAAGTTGAAGCCCGCGACGCTGTGGCGCACGGCGGCGTCGAACTGCCGCAGCCCGGTCGCTTGGGCCGCGCCGACCACCGCAAGCCCCGTTCCCAGCTCGGTGTTCCAGAACGCGCGCACCTTGCAATACGCGACGTTGCCTGCGATCGACGAAACGATGCACGGTATCCCGCCGTGCATCGTTCGGTAGAAGGTGACGGTGTGCGTCGTTTCCACCGGCAGCGGTACTTCGCCGACCGCAGGCGTCGACGCCGGCGTCGTCGAGCGAACACTGATCTGCTCGGTGCGCTGCTGCACCGGCCGCCACGCGCCGCGGTACCAGTACTGATAGCCATTACCCGCACGTCGCACCCGGTCGCTGTACGTGTCGACTTGATCGTCTTGCGAGCTCGTCAGGCTCCACGCAACATGACGGTTGTAGCCGATGACCAACCCGGGGCCGGCACCAGGCACGCCCACGCCGCGCGCGTCGGTGAGTCCGCCGACGATCTCCATCTCTTGCAGCGGCGGCGGAACGTAGTAGCTCACTTGCGGCGCGCCCCACAGCATCGCGTGCCCGTTCGCCGACTTCGAGGGTGCGATCGCCCACGCATTGGAACCGAAGTGCGGCAGCCCCAGCGACGTCGTCGCGTCCGCGATCGCCTGGTCGCCGGTCAGGACCTCATGATCGGCCGCCGCGATGCCCTGCGGCAGTTCTCGTATGCGAGCAGCCGTGTCCGCGCGCGTGTAGTCGATGAAGCTGTAATGGAGATGGTCGGTCGTGACGCGCGCGCGCTGACCGTGCGGCACACTCACCGGCGTCAGCGGGTCGTGCGTCAGCTGGACATCGTTGAGGATCGCGACCGCCTTGGCGACGCCGTATCTCTTTGCGAGCAGCTGCGCGAGGGCGCCGTAGCCGAGCTCGTTGCCGCTCGACTCGGCGACCGCTTTGGTTTCGAGGATCTGGATCGCGATCGAGTCCTCGATGGTCCACGGCGCAAGCGGCAGGTCTTGCGTGAGCAGGAAGCCGGCCGGCATCGTGCTCGGGTCGTTCATGTCGCGCTGGATAACGGCGTTGATGCCGTCGGCGTAGCGCTGGAGGCTTGCCTGCTGCCCCGCGCTCAGCATCTTCTTGATCTGCTGCGCGCGCTCGGCGGCCGTCTCGACGTCGCGGCGCATGACGGTGTCCATCTCGAGGTAGTCCGTGCCGAGCAGCTCCGCGACGCGGCCTTCGCCCGCGCGCCGGAAGACCTCCATCTGGAACAGGCGGTCTTCGGCTTGCGCGTACCCGATGCCGTAGCCGAGGCGCTCTTCGATCTGCTGCTCGTTGCTTCCGGTCGCGAAGATGTGCGGCACGCCCATGTTGTCGTGGACGATGCGCACGCCGGGTATCGGGTCCTCTTCCGAAACTGCCCCGGCAACGTGGTCGGCGTCGGGCGAGAGGTCGCCGTTCTTGAAGCCCCAGTTCTTGTAGAGCTCGAGCTGATCGCACACGTGCGCGCCGAGATCGGCGCAGTCCCCGGTGATCTGGTTCTTGATATAGGCCGGAAGGGTGATCGTGGAGCCGTTGCCCGGTGGGAGGACGGTAAGCGCCTTAGGGCCTCTCGTGGTGGCGGCGTCGTTGAGGCCGGGCGTCATCACGACGAGCGCGACGAGCGCAGTGACAAAGCGGGAGGTGCGGCGTTTCATCGTGCCTGGCTTCGCCGTCGAGCAGCCTGAATCCTGGCGTCTTTCAGCTGATCGCGGCGCCGTTCGTCTCGCCGTAGGCGTCTCGCAGGCCGCCCGGCGCGATCTCGACCGAGCTGCCCGGGGGCACATGCGCCACCCAGTGGGTCCCGTCGAACGTCGCCAGCACGGTCTGGACTACATGGC
>VAYV01000153.1 GCA_005883175.1 Actinomycetota bacterium | reverse complement strand
GCGGACCTACGACCAGTACTGCTCGGTAGCCAGGGCCCTCGATGTGATCGGGGATCGCTGGACGCTGCTTATCGTCCGGGAGCTGCTGATCCGGGGGCCGAGTCGCTACACCGACCTCCAGTACGGACTACCCGGCATCGCCACCAACCTGCTCGCCGATCGCTTACGCGAGCTCGAGGACCACGGGGTCATCGCGCGCGAGGCCGCCCCTCCGCCGGTCGCGACCACGCTGTTCCGTCTGACCCCGCGGGGCGAGTCTCTGAAGGGGGTGCTCGAAGCGTTGGGTCAGTGGGGCCGCCCTTTGATGGTGGGTCCATCAGGTGATGCTGAGTTTCGAAGCCACTGGCTTATCTTCCCACTGCAGCTGCACCTGTCCGACCACGAGCCGGACCTTCCACCCGCCGTCGTGGAGATCCGTACCGGCGAGCAACCGATGTTGTTGGAGATCGGCGGTAGCGTTCGCGTCAGGCCGGGAACCGTGCCGAACCCCGACGCGACCGTGACCGGGACGCCGTCGCTCATCCTGGGGCTCTTCACGGGCGCGCTCGAACTCGCCGCCGCCCGCGCGCGCGGCTTGGTTTTCGATGGAGACGAGGACCTCGTGCGAAGGGTTCAGCCCCTCGCCGTCACGGCAGGCTGACCCGCTTCGCGTCGCCCTGTGCGACGCTTAGGCGTTTCCGAAGATGTCGCTCCCGAACGGTTGAAGCCCTGGTTGAGCTGCGTACCCAAGATGTGTCAGCCCGAATATGTCCTCAACGTCTCGAAGGTTATGAGTAGAGGTTGTACGACGCCACGCTGATGGTTCCCGAGGTGATGAACTTCGATAGAGAACTGCGACGAGGAATGGCAACAGGTCGGTCGCGCGCGCCTTCCCGTCCGGACTGTCCCCAGCACGAGACATGCCGTAACAAGACGTACGCCGCGGCGCATTTCCAGTCGGGCGGCAAGGGCGTGCACGGACCCGGCTACTACTTGCACCTCGAGCCGGGAGAATGCTTCGTCGGTGGCGGGATGTGGATGCCTGAACCCAAGGTGCTCGAGAAGATCCGCAACCGCATCGGCGACAAGCCCGCCGAGTGGAAAAGGGCACGCGTGAACCTGAGCCATCCGGAGGATGCGCTGAAGCGACCGCCGCGTGGATTCGATCCCGATCATCCGATGATCGAGGACATCAAGCAGAAGAGCTTCACCACCGGAGTCAAGATCACGAACAAGCAGGTCCTTGCCGACGACTTCATGAAGACGTTCATCGGCGCGTGCCGCGAGATCGCGCCGCTCATGAAGTTGCTGGCGACGGCCGCCCGCGTTCCCTGGTAGGTCAAGCGCAAGCAGGAACGTCCGTCCGGCGCGCGAATCAAGGACCATGACCGCCCGCCGATCGCGCGCCCTGTTCGCTGCGCTGCTCGCCGGCTTGACCGTCTTCTCCGTCGGGTCCGTTGCGCGTGCCGATCGCTGCGCCGCCGACTCGTACCGCCCCTTTGCGGCGGTTCCGGGCGCATCGCTGCGCGCGATCGACTACGTCAGCAAGGACAGGCCACCCGTCCGGTACACGATGTGGCGAGGAACGGTGCCGAGCTTCGACGGGCTTCCGCTATCGGTCGACGTGACGATCCCGTGCGACACGCGTGGCCCGATCCCGTTCGTCTCGATGAACCACGGCTGGACCGACGACAAGACGATCTGGGAGGAGACGGGCCGCTCGGACACGGTCGGTTCGACGTTCCGGCCGGGCTCCAACGCGCACTGGAACAACATCTGGTTCGCATCGCGCGGGTACGCGGTCCTCACCTACACGATGCGCGGCTGGCACGACTCGTGCGGACCGGACGCACCGGGCGCGATCCCATACGTCGCCCCGCCGTCGAGCTGCCTTCCCTTCCATTACTGGATCCACACCGACGATCAGCGATGGGAGATCCGAGACACGCAGTGGCTGACCGGCGCGCTCGTTCAATCGGGCCTCGCCGATCCCCAGAAGCTCGCGATCACGGGCGGCTCCTACGGCGGCGGGCAAACGATCATGAACGCGATGCTGCGCGACCGGATCCGGTGCGGAGGCGCGGTGCAATTCACCGGCGTCGACGCGTGCGCGCGCAAGACGGACGGTGACTTCGCGCCGTGGACCACGCCGGACGGGAAGCGACGGCTGCATTGGACGGTCGCGATCCCGATGTACACGTGGTTCGACGTCATCGAGGCCCTGTCGCCGAACGGTCACGGATCCGACGGCGTCGGCGTGAAGGACGGCAATCACATCGACCCGATCGGCGTGCCGATCCAGTCGTACCTCGCCGGGCTCTACGCGTCGGGGCAGATCCTGAAGAACGGGTACTACGCACCGCCGGGCGTCGATCCGACCGCCGACGTGACGACATCGACGGTCCGCACGCTCGCCGGCGACCCGTTCCTCCCCCAGGATCCGGTCCTGCAGAACACGATCACGCAGTTCGAAACGTTCAAGTCCGCGCGCGGCATCCCGCCCGACGGCGTGATCCCCATCTTCTGGGTCCAGGGCGAGACCGATCCGCTCTTCACCGCGTTCCATCCCTTGCAGCTCGCGAACGAGCTGCACGCGTACCGACGCAACTATCCGATCAAGCTCTTCTTCGGCGACATCGGCCACGACTATGCCGCAGAACGCGTCGACGAGTGGGCCGCAGCACACATCCTCATGAACGCGTTCCTCGACCACTATCTGAAGGGCACAGGTCCGGCACCGGCCTTCGACGTAACGGCGGCGATCACGCGGTGCTTGAACCACGACGCGCGCGCTGAGCTCGTCACTGCTCCCTCCTGGAGCGCCCTGCACACGACCTTGTCGTCGTTCAAGGGACTCGGCATGGCGTACACCACCACCGCGGGCCCGAGCCGAGAGGGCATCTTGACCGACCCCGTATCGCAGGCGAGCGTGACGCAGAACCCGCTCTCCTATCGCGGCTGTCGCAAGATCGACGCATCGATCACGGATCCCAACGCGGCCACGTGGCTGTTCCCGTTGAGGCACAAGGTCACGATGATCGGTGCGCCGGTCGTCGACGTCACATACACCACGACGTCGCCCGACACGGAGCTGGCGGTTCGGTTGTGGGACGTCGACCTGGCGAGCGGCATGCAGGCGCTCGTCACGCGCGGTGTGTATCGCGCGGTCGACGGCCCAGGCTCCGCGTTGCGCGCGCGCTTCGAGATCGCACCGAACGGCTACCGCTGGGCTGCCGGTCACATCCTGAAGATCGAAGTGACCTCCAACGACGCGCCGTACTACCAGCCGAGCAACATCTCCGCCGTCGTGGCGATCGCTTCGATGACGCTGACACTGCCGACGCGCTGAGCGCGTTAGGCGCGCGCGACCACCACAGTCACGGATCCGGCGCCGGTGTTGCGCAGCGTCAGGATCGAGGAGCCCACCGCGGAGGTGACGACGGCCGGACCGGTCACGTGCACCGTGTACCCACCGGCGTAGTGGCGTGCGATGGGGATGAAGACCTCGGTCGGCGCGTGGATGCTCGGATCGGCGTGATAAACGAAGGTGAACGCTTGGTTCGCCGAGCCCGAGTCAAAGAACCACGACACCGGCGTGCCCGCGATCGCGCGCGGATATGGGCGCGACAGCGTGTCGAGCTTGCCTTGCTTGAGGTTGTCCGGCGTCGGCGGTTTCGACGGATCGAGGATGATGCCTTCGGCCGGCCGTGGACAGCACGGGTCGCCGCCTGCATACGTCCAGTACTGCCACGAATCCATGTGCCGGTCCGCCGCGTCGAGATCCGCCTTGATCGTCGGGAGGTCGTCGGTCGCGCCGAATTCCGATAGCAGGATCGCATCCCCGTTCCGAGCAGCCTGTGCCTCCGCGTCGTTGAAGGTTCGATCCTCTCCCAACGGACAGCTGAGCGGCCCAAGCAGGTTGGGCGGCAGCCCGATGGTCGCGCCGAGGCAGTAGTTGTGGAACGACAATCCCGCGCGCGCGTCTCCCGTGTCGCCGAGGTGCATGTCCGGCCCGCCGCTCGAGATCGGTGAGGGTTCGTAGAAGACCATCGTCGTCGGGTCGACGGTTCGCACCTGCGCGATGACGCGCTTGAAGAAGGCCGTCACCGTCGTATCGAAGAGCAGGCAGCCGTACGGGTTTAGGCACGTCGGGTACTGCGTGCCCGGCCACGGC
>VAYV01000152.1 GCA_005883175.1 Actinomycetota bacterium | reverse complement strand
GAAGATCGTGGCGGCGATCGAGTCGCTGGGGAAGAAGACGAGCGACGTCACGCGCATCGTGCTGACGCACGCGCACCCGGACCATGCGGGCGGGCTTAAGCGCATGCAGGGGGAGAGCGGCGCGCGCGTGATGTGTCATGGGGGCGATGCGCCCTTCGCGCGCGCCCGTAAAGCCCCGCCGCGCGACCGGCGACACCTGAGCGCGCGCGTGCTCGGCATGATGTCCAGCAAGTTCGAGCCCTGCGAGATCGACGAGGACATCGCCGACGGCCAGCTGCTCGACATCGCCGGCGGCCTGCGCGTCGTGCACACCCCCGGGCACACCATGGGTCACGTCTCGTTGCTGCACGAGCCGAGCGGCGTCCTGATCGCGGGCGACTCGCTGTTCAACACCCGGGGCATCGGCTTCTCGCTGGCGCCCTTCTGTTCCGATATCCCCCTTTCACGCGAGACGGCAGGGCGGCTCGGCGAGCTCGACTTCGAGATCGCCGCCTTCATGCACGGACCGGAGATCCGGGAGCGCGCGCGCGAGCGGGTCCGGGAGTTCATCGCCCGGCGTCTCGGCCGCTAAGCGGCCTGTGAAGGCCCCAACCAAAGGCACCTCCGATTCACCGTCCTCACGAAAGGTGCCGAGCGAGGCATGTCGAATCTCACAAGCATGCGCGCGCGTGTTCTGTCCGCCCTGGCCGTTACCACCCTCGTCGCAGCCATCGTTACCCCCGCCGGAGCCACCTTCCCGTTCCCGGCGAACGGCAACCCGTACGACTACACCCAGCTCCACATCAAGAACGGGAGTTGCATGCCGCTCGCGAGCGGCCAGTCCGTCCCGCCGGGGAGCGACCTGCCGAAGGGCTTCGACTGCAGGAACAACACGAAGCTGACCGACTACGCGCCGCAGCCGGGCGATCCCGACTACGACCCGCTGGTCGAGAACAACGCGCAGGAGCTGTTCGGCGTGAAGGGCGCCGGCACGAACCACGCGTGGGAGATCACGACCGGCAGGCCCGACACGGTCATCGCGATCACCGACTCCGGCATCATCTGGAGCCGGCCCGAGATCCAGAACAAGGTGCACCTCAACTTCGGCGAGCTGCCGATCCCATGCACCGGTGCGCCGTGCGTGAGCGCGCGCAGCTCGAACTGGAAGGACTACGACGTCAACCACGACGGCGTGTTCAACGTACAGGACTACGCGCACGACCCGCGCGTCATCGACATCAACAACAACCACGTCATCGACGGGCAGGACCTGATCCACTCGTTCAGCGACGGGATCGACCAGGACCACAACGGCTACACCGACGACATCGCCGGCTGGGACTTCTACCAGTACGACAACGACCCATCGGACGACGTGACGTACGGGCACGGCTCGGGCGAGGCGGCCGACTCTTCTGCTGAGATCGAGAAGTCGGTGACCGAGTGCCCGAACTGCATGTTCATGCCGCTGCGCGTCGGCGACTCGTTCATCGCGGACATCAACGCGTTCGCGCAAGCGGTGATTTACGGCGTCGACAACGGGATCAGCGTGCTGCAGGAAGCGCTGGGGACGATCAACAATTCCTCGTACGCGCAAGCGGCGGTCGACTACGCCTATCACCACGGAGTCGTGGTGGATGCGTCGGAGGCCGACGAGGCCGCCGGCCACCATAACTACCCCGCCGCGCTGAACCACACGATGGTCGTGAACTCGGTCACGCACTACGTGGACGACGGCACGTCGGACCTTCCCGCCCCGTTCAACAGCGTCGCGATCCAAAACCCGAAGACATACCTCGCCTTCAACGGGTGCACGAACTTCGGCGGGTACACGTGGGTGTCGGTCGAGTCGAACTCGTGCTCGTCCGACGCGACCGGTCAGTCGTCTGGGATCTCAGGTCTCATCTACTCGGCCGCGCGTAACGCGGTACAGCTCGGCGTGATCTCGCGGGACGTCTCCGGACGGCCCTTGTCGGCGGAAGAGGTCAAGCAGATCATCCGGCTCTCCGCACAAGACATCGATTTCTCGACTCCGAAGCCGCCGCTCGGACCGCCCAACAACTTCTTCACGACGCTGCCGGATTCGCAGCGCTACGTCACCACGGCGGGCTGGGACCAGATCAGCGGATGGGGCAAGCTCAACGCGAACGGCGCCGTGCGCATGGTCGCGCGCGGAGCGATCCCGCCGGAGGCGGACATCACGTCGCCGATGTGGTGGAAGCCGCTCGGTACCACCGGTTTTGTGAACATCGCCGGCAGCGTGGCCGCACCGCGCGCGCACTCGTACACGTACACGCTCGAGTTCGCCCCAGGCGTGCAGCCACCGCGCTGGCCGCTGTCGGACACGTGGACGGCGTTCGGGGGCGGCTCCGGAACGACGGCGAAGACGTTCTCCGTGCCGCTGAGCTTGGTCCAGGTGCGCGCGGCGATCGCTGCCGCGCCGCCCGTGTACACGCCGCTCGACGATCCGACGTCGTCTTCGCTGCCGGAGAAGGATGCGTTCCGTGTGCGCGTCGTCGTCAAGGACGACAGGACTGACACGGGCGATGCGATCGAGCAGCGTCAGTACTTTTCATCGGCTGACCCGACGCTGCTGCAGGGGTGGCCTAAGGAACTTTCGACCGACGGGGCGGGGTCTCCCACCTTCGCCGACATCAACGGCGACGGACATCCCGAGCTGATCATCGCGACGAGCGACGGTTGGGTGCACGCGTTCGAGCCCAACGGTTTTGAAGCGCCGGGCTGGCCGGTGCACACCGGGCGGCTGCCGATCCCGACGACAGGGAACAACGCGTACACGCGCGGCGAGGTGTCCGGCGTTCGCTACAACGCCGTGCTGCTCGGCTCGCCGACGGTTGCCGATCTCAACGGCGACGGATGGCCCGAGATCTCCGTCACCGACTATGCCGGGTTCCTGTACGTGTGGAACCACGACGGCACACCGGTGCACGGATTCCCCGTGCAGGTGAATCGCGCGTACTCGCACGTGCCGGGTTGCGAGACGAACATCGGACCCAACTGCGACGAGTTCGTCGCGCATCCGGTGCGCGACCACATCAACGTGGTGAACGGCGCGTTCGCGGCGCAGCCGGCCGCGGGGAAGATCGATCCGTCGTACCCGGGCTTGGATCTCGTCGCCGGCGCCGAAGACGGGCACGTCTACGCATGGCACGCCGACGGAACGCCCGTGCCGGGGTGGCCCGTGATGCTGCGCGATCCGTCGAAGGTTCAGTCGGTCGATCCGGTCAGCCATCGGATCACGTTCAAGCCGAACGCGAACGCGGCGTATGGGCGCCAGGTTCTCGCCGGCGTGAGCCTCGGCGACGTGAACGGCGATGGGATCCCCGAGGTCGCCGTCAACGTGGACGAGGAATACAACGACCCGGCGAACTGGTCGCTGCGCCGTCCCGAACCTCGGCAACAACGCCTACGTGCCGGGCTGGCCGGCGGCGATCGGCATGATCCAGACCGAGCTGCTTCCCGACGTCGGCTCGGGGTCGGACGGCTCGCCGGTGTTCGCCACGATGGGCGGGAAGCCGGTCATCGCGACCGCGTCGATCGGGTCGCCGCCGTACTTGCTGAACCCCGACGGCTCGAGCTTCTACGGCAACGGGCCCGACGGGAAGTACCTGACGATGGCGAGCGGCCTCAATGAATTCAAGAGTCTCGCCACCGACGGGCCGTCGGTTGCGTCGCTCGGCGGCGGGGTGTTCGGCCACATCGGCGGGTCCAGCGTGCCGCTGTCGTTCGCGATGGGCGGGACGGGGTTGCGCCGCTTGCTCGATGTCGTCCTGCCCGAGCAGCAGCTGCTCGCCGAGGATCACGTCGACGCGTGGGAGCTCCAAACCGGGACGTTCATGCCCGGCTTCCCCGCGCTGATGAACGACTTGCAGTTCTTCAACACGCCGATCATTGCCGACGTCAGCGGCGATGGGAACGCTGAGGTCGTCACATCCTCCGCGATGTACGACGTGCGCGCGTACGGGCTCGGGGGGACGGTCCCGACCGGCTGGCCGAAATCGACCGGTGGGTGGTCGGTAGCGACGCCGGCCGTCGCCGACTTCAACGGCGATGGGAAGATGGAGCTGGCGCTGATGACGCGCGCGGGGCAGCTGTTCGTGTGGAAGACGGACGGCGCGGCGTGTCAGACACGAGAGTGGCCGAAGTACCAGCACGACCTGCACAACAGCGGGAACTACGCGACCGACGCCGAGCCGCCCTCGGTCGTCGGGGCGCTGCACGCGACGCGCTCGGGCGATTCGCTTGTGGTGACGTGGCGCGCGCCCGGCGACGACGACAACTGCGGGACGGCAAAACGGTACATCGTGCGGGTGAACGGCGCCGTGGTCGGCAGCGGTGTGCCGGCGCCGGGGGCCGCCGGGTCGTCCCAGACGATGACGATCCCGGCTGCGAACGTCCGAAGTGTGACCGTGCAAGCGCAGGATGCCGCAGGGAACCTCGGGATCCCGGCGACGGTGACGCTCCACGGCAACCACGCAACCACGTCGAGGGCGCACTCGAAGGCGTCGGGCGGTCTCGCGACGTCGCCCGCTACGCGCGCGGCCGCGAAGCCTGCGGGCGCCACGCGAGGCCTGCTCGGCGGGTTCGGTGCGCTGGTGTTGATGGTCGGCCTGACGATGCGCCGGCGCCGGAGCGTCTAGTTGGTATCAATCTGCGACCGTATTCGGTAGCAGATCGGTACCAGCCCAGTTAGTGCGGCTTGCAGTTGTAAGGCGGCTTGCCCGCCTCCGCCGCCACGAACTCTTGCGGCGTCATGCTCAGCACCGCTTCCGTCGGCACGGTCATGCACCAGCTCGGTTGTGGACCGAGCGGCCCGTCCGGGTCCTGCTCCGATGCGTACGCCTTGGAGAGGTGCGGCATCGGCGTGCGCGCGCGCACACATGCGGCGGCGAGGCCCTTCACCCAGCAGTCCATCCAAGCCGAGAGGTACCAGCCGCCGAGGCCGAGCGACCACGTTGTGCGGAAGATCGGCGGCTGCGACACGAAGTCCTCGTGCACGCCGCCTTCGAGAACGAGCAGCGACAGTGGCGCGCGGTCCTTGCTCTTGCGCAGCGTGTCGTAGCCGCCCTTGATCGAGTGGTACCCGATGCCCTCACCTGCGCCGCCGAGCTCGACGCCGGCGACCTCGGGCGCGATCGTGGTCGGCGAGCCGTCGTAGTCGGACGTGATGAACTCGGTCGGAACCGACGCGTGCGTCGGCAGCATCCCCGACAGCGGAACGGCGCCTCGAAGCGGCGGCAGCGGCCTGCCGTCGTAGCCGCTCCCGGCGCCGAGCGCGCGCGTGTACGCCAGCGTCGAGATCGCGCCCATCGAATGGCCTGCCATGCCGATGCGCGATGTGTCCAGGACCGGCAGGACCGGATCCGGCACGTTTGTGGCTGGGTTCTGGCGCGGCTCTGAGCGAGGCCCGTTGTCCGCGACCCGCACGATCGAGCGGCCGGTGAACCACCGCGTCATGTCTTGCGCGTCGATGCACGCCGCCAGGCCGATGCACGGTGTCGCTTTCGGCAGCGTCACGCCGAACAGGTCGACGATGTTTCCTTCCGAGCGGCCCTGCCCGACCGGGTCGTACGTCAGGACGATGTAGCCGTCGGCGACCAGCTGCTCGGCGATCCAGTAGTAGTGCTGCTGGATCGACGCGACGCCGTCGTTGAAGACGATGCCCGGGTAACGTTTGCCGGAGAAGCTGCTCGAACGAACGCACGTGTTCCATGCCGCGCGCGACGCGTACGCCGCCGAGCCGAGCGCGGGGCACGCGCCCTTCTTGAACGCGCCGGATGGGATCCACAGCGTCGCGTCCATCACCAAGCCGCGGGACCCGATGACGCTCACCTCGCGCGCGATGCCCATGCGGTACGGTGCGCGCCCGTTGCACGTGTCGTTCGTTGCGACGTAGTGCAGCGCCCAGCCGTCGCGCTGCTCGAGGCACGGGTACCGGAAGTACGCGGTGTCGGGGGTCGAGTCGACGTCGGCGTCGAAGTCGCCGGGCGCGCGATTCTTCGTTTCCTCGCGCGTGTCGCCGAACGCGCCGTCGTGGTTCCAGTCGGGACTGTACGCGGGGTCGCCCGCGTCCATGATGTGCGTGTACGGCGGGTCCGGTCGCATGTGCGCCAGCGAGTCGATCACGACCTGCATCTGCCGCGCAGGCGGATCGCCGGCGTGCGCTTGCAGCTGCTCGAAGATGCGTTCGGCTGCGTCGGCCCATCCGGCGTCGAACGTGTACGTGCCGCTGGACGTTTGGAAGCTTTCTTGCGTTCCGCCCAGCCAGTCGGGGAACGACGTCACCGGATACAGCGGGTCGTTCGCGCGCGCGAGCCCCGGCGCAACGAAGACGATGACGACCGCAAGGATAACGAGGGCTCTGCGCATTGACTTGATGTATTCGTTAGCCGGTGAAGGGTTCCTTCCCGAGCTGCTCGCGGATGGGACGGAACTCGGGCATGAGCATGTGTCTGCGCTGCCAGTTAGCGCCGTCGACCGTCAACGTCGCACCCGTTATGTACGCCGCATAGGGGGACGAAAGGAACGTCGCGGCCCAGCCGAGCTCCCGCGGCGCGCCCACGCGACCGGCCGGCTGCCTCTGGTCTTCGCCTTCGCCGCGCTCCGACACGCCTTTGATGTGCGCGGCCTCGTCCTCATGCGGGAACAGTCCGGGCACCAAGCAGTTCACGCGGATCCCGTACGGCGCCCACTCGACGGCGAGCGTCTCCGTCATGTTCTTCACGGCCGCCTTCGCCGCGCTCGAGTGCGCGAACCCCGGTCCACCGGTCCACGCGTACGACGCGCCGATGTTCACGATCGAGCCGGGCGTCTTCGCGGCGATGTGCCGCCGCCCGAACTCGCGCGAGCAGAAGAACGTGCCGTCCATCACGATCTGCGTCACCGCGCGCCAGCCGTTCGGGCTTAGATCCTCGGCGGGAACGGGGAAGTTGCCGGCTGCATTATTGACGAGCGTCCCTGCAAGCCCGAGCGCATCTTCGACCGCGTCAAACGTCGCTTTGACTTGCTCCGCGTCGCGGATGTCGCACGCCGTCGCGAAGGCCTTGCCGCCGGCTTGCTCGACCGCTTCCACTCCAGCCTTGCGGTGGCCTTCGTCGCGGCTGACGATGGCGACCGACGCACCGAGGCGCGCGAACTCAACCGCGATCGCTTTGCCGAGTCCGGTGCCGCCGCCGGTGACGATCACAACTTCATCCTTGAAAGTGCCGGCGGGGAGGGCCGACGCCCCGAGCGCCGGCGGATCGGGCAGGCCGCTCACGCCGCCACCGCGTACAGGTTCCACATGCCGGGAACGCCCTTCAACTCGCGCGCGCCGCGATCTTCGAAGCTGAGACCAGACCCGACGACCAGGTCCCGGACGGTGCTCGAAACCAGGACCTCGCCTGAGCTCGCCAGAGCCGAAACGCGCGCACCGATGTGGACGGCGATCCCCCCGATATCGTCGCCTCGAAGCTCGCACTCTCCTGTGTGCAGGCCGGCTCTGACGTTGATATCGAGAGGTTGCACGGCGTCACGGATCGCGAGTGCACATCGGATCGCAGATGCCGCCAGTCTCGATCGCCGAGCTCCGAAGCTCGCTTCGTCGAATCCACTATGTCGGTGAAGAGGACAGTTGCGAGAACGCGCTCATCGTTAGGCGCACTGCGCTCTCCGGTGAGGAACTCTCTGATCTCCTCGATCGAATCTTGCCCGACTGGATAGAAGTTTCGACCTGGCAGTCCGACGTACTTGGCGCCCGGTATGTGCTCGGCGAGGTACTTGCCGGCATCTCGGAGGAAGGGATTGTCGACGTGCTGCAAGATCAGCGTCGGAACTCTGATCAGTGGAAGGACGTGCCTCACGTCGAGATCCATCGTCAACTGCAGCATGCGCCGTACCACGCTTGGACTGGCGGCAAGTCGTTCGGCGCGCGCCCAGATCACCCGTAGGTCCTCGTTCCATCTGAAGTCAGGATTGAGTACGTGCTGGACTTCTCCGTTGCCTCAGAGTCCGGCGATCAAGTCGATCACCGATTGGGCCTCATCGTTCGGCATCCCTATGGGATAATCATCAGCCTTCCGTGCGCGTGCATAGCCCCCCATCGAGATCAGCCCGGCTGTTCGGGCCGGATACGTGGCCGCAAAGATGGCTGCGGTTGAGAACGCTCCGTCGAGAGCGATGAGCACGGCCCCCTCGCTCTTGACATCGTCCAGCACCACGCGCGCGCTATCCGTCCACTGCTCGAGCGACGGGGGCGTATCCAAAGTGATCGGGTCGGACGCACCACTGCCCAATTGATCGAAGACGATAACTCGCCCCATCGTTGCCGCGCCGTCGATCCACTCAGCAACGTGGGGAACTTCGGGCAGGACCTCGACATTCGTGAACCAATTGCCGATGAACAAGAAGTCGTGGGGACCATCTCCGAAGGTGCGGTATGCAACGGACAAGTCGCCGTTCATCGCGTACTTCGTCTCCGTCCCGGTCGCCATGACGGTTTCCTAACGCGTCACGATCAAGGCGTCCAATGCGACGCACCCCTTAGGGAGCGCTACGAGCGGGTTGATATCCAGCTCCGCGATCTGGTTCGACAGGTCCATCGCCAAGCGCTGCACCTTCATGATCGTCTTCGCCAGCGCGTTCAGGTCTGCCTTCGGCGCGCCGCGCGCGCCCCGTAGCAACGGGAAGGCCTTGATCTCGGCGATCATCCGGCGCGCCTCATCGATGTCGAAGGGAGGCACGCGGAAGGTCACGTCACGGTAGACCTCGACGGCGACGCCGCCGAGGCCGAACATGATCGTTGGGCCGAAGAGATCGTCCTGAACGACGCCGACGACGGTCTCGACGCCGCCTTTGATCATCTCGCTGACGAGCACCCCTTCGAGCAGTGCGTCGCCCGCCAACTCTGTGAGATGCGCGTACGCGGCTCGGACCGCTTTGTCGTTCGCCAAACCCACCTTCACA
>VAYV01000151.1:439-7115 GCA_005883175.1 Actinomycetota bacterium | reverse complement strand
TTGCGCGATGCGCAGGTGCGCGCCGCCCTCGAGGCCTCTCTTGATCACAGTTTCCAACTGGTCTTGCGCAGCCCCTCGATCCCCCAGCGCGATCGACGCCTCTGCCAGCTTCAGGCGCGCGCGCATCTCGTAGATGCTGTATGCCGCTTTTTCGAAAGCGTCGGCAGCGCGCTGCAGCAGATCGCGTGCGCCTGAAGAATCCCCGCGCGCCAGAGTGACCGTCCCACGGATCATGTCTCGATGAGGTCCTTGTGATCGCTCGTGCACGACGTGGGCTTCGGCGGCCATCGCTTCCGCTTCATCGAGCGCGCCGGCCGAGACAAACGCTTGTACGCACGAGCTCAAGAGATAGAACATCTTTCGGTGCCACGGGCCGCTGTCTCGCACTGTGCGCGCGAACTCCGCGGCCCGTTCGAACTCGCCAGCTGCGACGCTGAAGTCGATGCCGGCGCGCGCATCCCATGCGAGCTCCTGACGCTCCATGTCCGGGTCGATCCGATGCAGGTACAAGCGCGCGTCGTCCAATCGGCCGGCTTCAGTGAGGGCGACCATCAAGTTGGCTTCCGCCCACTGGGTGACGGTCGATGCGCCGGCGATCCGGGTCCGCTCGACCACCCCCTGGATGGTAAGGAGCGCCTCGTCGATCCGGCCAAGCGAGAACTGGTTGAAGCCGATCCGGAAGGGGATCCCCTCCGGCCAGACCGTGAGCGGCAACGCGGTCAGCCGGTCGAGGACCTCCGGCATCTGCTTCGCCAACAGGAAGACCTCCGACCCACCCGCGAGCAGATTGTGCAAGGCGTTGGAGGCGATGAAGTACCACCCGCGCTCGAGCGCCTCCTGGTAGCTGCGCTCAAGATAGTCGAGGCCCTCCTCAACCTTCCCCTCAAAGCCCAGCGCACATCCAAGGAAGTTGTACGCCCAAACGCGCGGCTGATCGACACCGGCCGCTTCCGCCGTCGCGATGGCTTTTTCCGCGAGTGTCCGTCCCATGTCGTTATCGAAGTCGAAAACGCCGAGACCCGAGAGCCGAACGTACGTATTCGCAAGATCTTCGCTCGGACCAGCCGTCTCAAGGATCTCGCGAGCCCTTTCGTACTCCTGCTTCGCGCGCGCGACGTCGGACTGCTCCCAACACGCGCGCCCCAGCCACAGGCGGGCGCGCGCCTCACCCGGATGATCGCCGATCGACGTGTACACCCGAACGGCCTCCTCCGCGTACGGGCGCGCGCGTCCTGCCTCGCTGTGGCTGAGGTACGCGTTCGCGAGGGTCGCGAGGACATGCGCGCGCGTCGTCGCGCCGNNNNTTCGCGATCGCGAGCGGTCGAGCGTCGGGGAGCGCCGCGAGGATCTCCGCCGCGCGCGCGTGCAACTGCTGCCGCCGCGGCAAGATGAGATCTTCGTACACCGCCTCGCGGGTGAGCGCGTGGCGGAATCGATACACGCCCGTGCGGTCGGCCGGAACGATGAGCTGCTGCTGAACGCACGCCGTCAGCGCGGCTTGAACCACGTTCTCTTGCGTGCCGGTGAGTGCCAGAAGGATGTCATAGTCCAACTGCGGGCCGAGGATGGCGGCTGCTCGAAGGACGTCTGCGTGATCCGGATCCATCCGCTCAACGCGTGCGAGGATGTTGTCCGACACGCTCCGCGGGATCGCGAGCTGCGCAAGGTCTTTGCGCTCCCATTCCCCGGACTCCGACCGATAGACGTCCCCGCTATCGATCGCTTCCTTCAACATCTCCTCGAGCACGAACGGGTTCCCTTCGCTCCGCTCGTGGAGGAAGTCGCGGAACTCCTCGCTGACCTCGTTCACGTCGAAGATCGCGCGCACCATCGACTCGATCTGAGGTCCGTCGAGCGGTTCGAGCTCGATCACTTTGGCGCTTCCGGACCGTCGCCACCCTTGCACGATCGGCGCCAGCGGGTGCTTGCGATGCATCTCGTCCCGCCGATAGGTCGCTAAGACCATGATGCGCGTCTGTCGCAGGCGGCGCGTCATGTAGTCGAGCATCTCTCGAGTGGAGGCGTCGGCCCAGTGGAGGTCTTCCACGATCAAGAGCAACCCACGATCGTCGGCAGGGACGCGCAACAACGCGATCATCGCTTCGAACAAGCGGAGCTTCGCCTGCGCGCTCTCGACGTCTTGCGTCGGCGTGTCGCCGGTATCGAGCTGCGGGAAGAGCTGGCCGATCTCCCGCCCCGCCGACCCGAGGCGCGCGCGCACCGTGGCGACGTCGGTGCCGGCCAGGAAGTTGCCGATCGCCTCGAGCAACGGCAAGTACGGCAAGGAAAGATCCGCTTCCGAGCAGCCTCCCGAAAGCACTTCGGCCCCGATCGCTCGCGCGCGGTGCTCCAATTCCGTCGCGAGCCTCGTCTTCCCGAGGCCGGCGTCGCCGGCCAGCGCGACGACGCTGCCCTGCCCTCTGTTCGCAGCAAGGAGGGCGTCCTCGAGGATCGATAGCTCTTCCGCCCGCCCCACGAGGACCGGACAAAGTGCCCGCTCCACCATGACCATGTGCGTCAGAGTCTCGCGCGTTTAGCCACGGTAGTCCACGTTCGATATCTGCATCAGCTTCTCGAAACGGTGCTCGGAGCTGATGATCCGGATCGTCCCGGTGCGCGCGCGCATGACCATCGACTGGCTGGTAGCGCCCTTCGGCGTATAACGGACACCCTGGAGCAAGACTCCGTCGGTCACACCGGTCGCAGCAAAGAAGGCTTCTTCTCCGCCGCAAAGATCCTCCGTCGTCAAGACTCGCGAGAGGTCGTAGCCGGCGTCGATGGCAGCGTCCCGCTCCTCGTCGTTCCGCGGCCACAGCCGTCCCTGGATCTCGCCGCCGATGCACTTCAGCGCTGCGGCCGAAACGACGCCTTCGGGCGTACCGCCGATCCCATACAGAAGGTCGACACCGGTTCCTTCCTTCGCGGCGGTGATCGCGCCGGCGACGTCGCCGTCGGTGATCAGTCGCACGCGCGCGCCCATCTTCCGGACGCGCTCGATCGCTTCCTGGTGCCGATCTCGATCGAGGATCGTGACGGTGATGTCTTGCGGCTGCAGCTTGCGCGCCTTGGCCACGTTGCGGATGTTGTCCTCGATAGAGGCGGTGATGTCGATGGCCTTGCCGCCCTCGGGTCCGGCCGCGATCTTCTCCATGTAGACGCACGGGCCCGGATCGAACATCACGCCTCGCTCGGCAACGGCGACCACCGACAACGCGTTGTCTTCGCCGCGCGCCGTAAGCCGTGTGACGTCGATGGGGTCGACCGCGACGTCCACCGCCGGCGGCTCGCCGGTCCCCACGTGTTCGCCGTTGTAGAGCATCGGCGCTTCGTCTTTCTCGCCCTCCCCGATGACCACGATCCCGTCGACGGCGACGGTGTTGAACATCAGGCGCATGGCGTCGACGGCGGCTCCGTCCGCGGCGTTCTTGTCGCCGCGGCCGACCCAGCGCGCCGCCGCGAGCGCGGCCGCCTCCGTGCAGCGAACGAGGTCGAGGGCGAGGTTCCGATCGGGAACGGGGCCTTCTCCGCGTGGCATCCAGGTCCTCTCTTCGGTGGTGGCAGCGCCATTCCACCATGCGCCGCGCCGCCGGGCTACTCGGGGTGAAACGGCAGCGGCGCGCGCCTCGGGAGAAGCGCGCGCCGCGAAGAGAGAGGCTGTTAGCTCAGCGTCACGGTGACCGTTCGCTGCTCGGTTCCGCGAAGCACCGTCAGCTCCAGGGTCGTGCCGGCCTGCTCGAGCGCGTCGTGCAGCTCGTCGGCGTTCGTGAGCGCCTTGCCGCCCGCCGCCGTGATCAGATCACCCTGCTCGATACCGGCCGCCGCCGCCGCACTGTCGTCTTCGACGAATCGAACGAGCAGCCCGTCCGCGTCCGGTAGCCCGACCGAGCGAC
This sequence comes from Actinomycetota bacterium, assembly GCA_005883175.1. Classification (GTDB taxonomy): domain Bacteria; phylum Actinomycetota; class AC-67; order AC-67; family AC-67; genus AC-67. The sequence goes on along the minus strand of VAYV01000151.1, from coordinate 3,225 downwards.
GCAGGTTTCGCGCGACCTCCGGCGGAACGATGCCGACGCCGAGCCGTGGCCTCGACGGCGTCTCACCGCGCGACAGCTTGTCGACGCGCGCGCGCAGCGTCTGGTCGGCAGGGATGGCGAGGTAGAAGCCTTCACCCAAACGGTTGGTATTGATACCGAGCAGCTTCCCGTCGGGGTCGACGGTCGGTCCGCCCGAGGAGCCGGGGAGCAGCGGTGCGGTGTGCTCGACGCTGCCGGCGATGCGGCGGCCGCGCGGCCCGCGGAAGCTCCGCTGCGTCCCGGAGATGTAGCCCACGGTCACGCGAAGTCCGTGCCCCCCGGGGTTCGACAGAGCGAAGACCGGGTCGCCGATCTCGGCTGCGGCGCCGTTCCACTCGACCGGCGCGATGCCTTTCGTATCCGCCGAGAGAACCGCGATGTCGCCGTCGACATCGACACCGACCACGCTGGCCGACTCGCTGCGGCCGTCGTGGAAGGTGACGGCGACTTCGTCGCCGCGCAGGTTGTGCGCGTTGGTGAGGATCTTGCCGTCCGCGATGACCACCCCGGAGCCGATACCCCGGTGGTTGCCGACGCCGACCACGGCCTGCTCGAGCTTGCCGCGCACGCCCTTGATCGATTCCTGAACTTCCGTGAGGACGCTCATCCCCTACCTCCTGCTCGACTTACTTGCAGATTGCAAGTTACTATCTACTTCATGAGCGAGCAAGCGGTTACCCGGGCGGTGGCGGGCTACGATGGCGCTATGCAGGGAGAACGCGCACCGGAAACGGCCCTGGAGGCTGCGCTCGAACGGGTCGGGGAGCGCTGGGCGCTGCTCCTCGTCGATGCGTTGCTCGAGGGGCCGAAACGGTTCAACGACCTGCTCGACCTTGTGCCGGGGATCGCCCCGAACATCCTGTCCCAGCGACTCAAGCACCTCGAGCGCGAAGCGATCCTCATCGCGCGCCCGTACCAGCGCAGGCCGATCCGGCTCTCGTACGAGCTGACGGCTGCGGGGCGCGAGCTGGCCGGCGCGCTCCGGTTGCTCGCGCAGTGGGGCGCGCGCGGATCCGGCCAAGCCGCTCTGCGGCACGCGACGTGCGGGAGCGCGCTCGAGGCGCGGTGGTACTGCCCGACGTGCGCGCGCATCGTCGAGGACGCTGAGCCGGCAGAGGTGCGGTACCTCTAGCTAGCCGACATGCACTGACGGACCGCCGCCGATGTCGGCAGAGCCGTGATCCTCGCCCAGTCTCGAGAGTCTCCGGCGCGCGGTCAGCGCTGTGACGACGAAGACGACGAAGAACAGCGTGGCGGCGACGAGCACGATCGTGGCACCGCTCGCGACGTCGTTGTAGTAGGAGATGTAGATCCCTATCACGCTGCAGAGCGCACCGATAAGCATGGACGCGACGAGCAACTTCCCGAATGAGTCGGTGACGAGCCGTCCCACGATGGCGGGCACGACGATGATCGCAGCGATCAACGTGACACCGAGAAGCTGCAACGTCGACACGATCGTCGCCGCCATGACGAGCGCGAACAGCGTGTCGTAGCGCTTCGAGTTAACGCCGTAGGCGTCGGCCACCTCGGGATCGAACGTGATGAAGAGTAGTTGCCTATAGCGGAAGAAGACGACGGCTCCAACGAAGACGAATACACCGAGGAGGATGTACAAGCCCGAGATCGACACGCCGAGGATGTTCCCGAACAGCGCAGCATCCGGGTTCACCGTGAGGTGGTGCACGTGGCTGATGAGCGCGACACCGATGGCGAATGAAGCCGTCGTAACGACTCCGATCGCCGCGTCGGCTCCGATCTGACGTCGTCTCGAGACACCGTTGATGAGCAGCGCCGAGACGAACCCCCATATGCCCGCGCCGAGATAGAAGTTGATGTTCGCGACGTAGCTCGCGACCGCGCCCCCGAAGATCGCGTGCGACAACCCGTGGCCGATGTAGGACATGCGTCGGAGCACCACGTACACGCCGACCAGCCCGCACAGCGCGCCGGCAAGGATCCCCGCGATCAGCGCGTGGCGCGAGAAACCCACATGCCACGGATCCGTGAGGTAGTGCATCAGCCTTCTTTCTGATGGGTATGGCCGGCACCCTCGTCGTGCGCGTGGGGCGGAGGCTGCTCGCCGAAGTGTGCCGCGGGGACCTCCTGCGGGTGCTGCGCGCGCGCGTGCTCATCTTTGAAGGCCGATGGCACGTCGCCGATCAGCAGCATGCCTTCCTGCTGGATGACGACCATGTCGGCGCCGTACAGCTCCGACAAGACGCTCGGCGTCAGCACCTCTTGCGGAGTTCCCGTCGCGATCAGCCGGCGGTTGATGCAAACGAGGCTAGGCAAGTGCGCGGCGACGGCGTTCAGGTCGTGGGTCGTCAGCACGATCGCGATGCCCTCGTGGTTCAACGAGTGCAACAGGTGAAGGATGTCGTGCCGCGTCTTCACGTCGACGCCGGCCGTCGGCTCGTCCAACAAGAGCAGCTCGGGCTTGCGCATCAGCGCGCGCGCGATGAAGGCGCGCTGCTGCTGTCCGCCGCTCAGGTTCCTGATGTGACGGTGGGCGAGCTGCCCGATCCCGAGCTTGTCGAGGATCTCTCGCGCTTCCGCGCGCGCGGAGGCCGGCGCCCACGGCACCAGCCTGCGATCGGCTGCTCGCCCCAGAAGGACGACTTCTTCGACCGTGACGGGGAAGTTCCAGTCGATCGCTTCGATCTGGGGCACGACGGCGAGGCGAACCTTCGTTCCGTTGCTCCCGATGCGGACCATGCCGGCGGCCGGCTTCGTCGTCCCGGAGA
>VAYV01000151.1:0-408 GCA_005883175.1 Actinomycetota bacterium | reverse complement strand
GAGACGTTCTCGAACTCGACGATCGGATGATGCATCGCGGCTAATCGTAGGCGCTGTGCGTCGGGATGCCATCCAGCGCGCTCGGGTTGCCGCCGAGGTCGTTCACCATCGTGCGCACGTCGTAGACCATCAGCCCGACGTAGGAATGGTCCGGACCTCCGACGTTGCCCGGCAGATCGTCGTCACGCAGGGTCGCCTCGTACTTCGCGCCGGTGTCGCGCCCGATCTGGGCGAGGACGGTGCTCGGGAACACTTCCGAACCGAAGATCGCCGGGACATGCTCGTCTTTGATCTGCTTCTCCAGCGCCGCGACTTCCTGGGCGGACGGCTCGGCGAAATCGGATGGCTGGATCGCGCCGATCACTTTCATGCCGTAGTGCTTCGCGAAGTACGCGAACGAGTCATGGT
>VAYV01000115.1 GCA_005883175.1 Actinomycetota bacterium | reverse complement strand
AATCAAGTTGTAGATCGTCTGATCGAGCTCGATCGAGTTCACGCCGACGCCCACCGACAACGCGCCCTGCGGATCGAAATCCACCAGCAAGACGCGCTGGCCGATCTCCGCAAGAGCTGCACCGAGACTGATGGTTGTGGTGGTCTTGCCGACGCCGCCTTTCTGATTGGCAAGCGAGATTATCCTGGTCACGGCGGCCGCTCCCCTGAAATGTCGACAAGACGACGAAGCGATCAGTCGTCTTGTAAGTTGCGCGACTCTACTCCCTCGCGCGCGGCGCGTTCAAGTCCGAGATGCGAACTTAACGAGAACTCAATCGCTGCGCTGCTTCCAACGCGGCGCCGGCCGTTGCGCGCAGTGCATCAGGCGCGTGCTGGTCGATGAGCGTGGCACCCAACGCGGGCCGGTCGGAGCCGTCGCTCAGCAGAACGAGAACCGCGCGCTCTCCCCCGATGTCGCCCTCGGCAGTGTCTCGCAGCTTCAGGCTCGCGTCCACCGCATCGATCACCGCAAGCGCGACCGCTCGCGGTGCGGTGGACGCCTCACCGGTTCCCGTGCGGATCTCATCGCCGAACGGCGCCGAAACTTCCGCGCGCGCACGGTCGGACAGCATCTCGACCGCGACGCGGATCGGCGCGCCGGCGTCACTATCCGGGGCCGCGATCGCGCGCGGCTGCTCGGACGCATGGATCAGCCGTCCGAGCGAGCCTGCAAGCCTTGCGATGACAGCGCGCTCGGCCGGCTCGAAGGGGGTCTCCCTCCGGCCGACGACGTGCAGCCCGCGCGACGATGGACCCTCGGTGCTCAGCGCGATCGCGAGGTACCCGCCGAGCAGCATCGTCTCGTCCCCCTCGTGGGGATCCTGCAGCGCGTCGCGCAGCGCCGTGAAGAGGCTGAACGCTTCCGTCGGCTCGATGGACGCGAGGTCGGGTGCTCCGAGGAACAGCTGTGGGCCTTGGTCGTCGGTAGCGTGCAGGTACGCGCAAAGATCCAGGGGGACCGCAGCCCCGATCGCTTCGAGGCCTGCGTACACGATGTCTTGAACGACCACCCCGGCCTCGGCCGGGCCCTGCGCATCCGTCATCCGTGGTTCGCACCCTTCCCGCGTTGATCGTGCGAAGGGAGCAGCACCGAATGCGACCAGGGCTTTGGACCTTTGCCTTTGTGCTTGCCGTGATGGCCGGTCTTGCCTTGATGGTCGTAGGCGGCCTCGACTGATGCGGGCTCCGCCTTGGCGTGGTGGATGGGCGGGACGGCTTTCGTCAGCGATACGGCCTCGACGGCGAGTCCCCGAGAGAAAGGAAGCGCCCGAAGCGTGTGGTTCGGCGCCTCGACGGGCACCGAGACCCGCTGGAGCGGCGCGATGCCCGAAACCTGGATCCCGCGAAGGGCGTCGATCGAGTCGGTTGGGGATATCGCGGTCGAGCCGCTGGGCTGCGTATGAGGAGGCGCCGGCTTCCGGGGATGCTGGACGGCGGCAAGGCCACCCACGAGCGAGCCCACACCGATCGCCGCCACCGAAGCGATGGTCGCCGTTGCGACGAGCGGAGAGATCGTCCTGGACGCGGCCGCGGCAGCAGGCTCCGGGGGTCCGATGACGCGGACGGTCGCCTCAGATCCGGCGTTGTGCAGGATCCGCTCGACCGCGAGCTGGATCGTGTGGGGATCGGCGGACGGTTCGATGAGGACGACAACGTAGTCGTCCTTCGAGAATGAGCACGAAATTACCTGGGGAAGGAGACGGATCTCGTGCTCGAGACGCCCCCCCATGTTGGGCAGACTCTACAACAGGCGAAGCGCGTCCCCAACTTGAAAACGCTACGCAGATTCCTTTTGTTTGCACGAGACGCACAGCGTGCTGTACGGAAGCGCCTCGAGTCTCTCGTTGTTGATCGGTTGGCCGCACCGTTCGCACAACCCGTACGTCCCGTCCTCGATCTTGCGCAACGCGCGCTCGACCTCCCGGAGCTGGCCGCGGAGACGATCGATGAGCGCGAGCACCTTCCCACGTTCGGCTGTCGATTGGGCGCTGTCGGCGAACCCGAAGTCGAAGTCGCCCGTCTCGAGCGAATCCTCATCCGGATTCGCTCCGAGCTCCCCCAACTGGTTCCGCAGGTCGCTGCGAAGCTCGTCGAGCAGCTCCCGGAACCGGTTCCGTTCGGTCGTCTCCATCGCGCCTCCTACGGCTTCCGCGCGAGGGAACGCTTCGCGCGCGGGTGTGCAGAATCGTAGACTTTTCTCAGTTTTTCCTGGCTGGTCAGCGTGTACACCTGTGTCGTCGAGACGCTGGCGTGGCCGAGGAGCTCTTGCACCACGCGGATGTCCGCCCCGTGGTCGAGCAGGTGCGTCGCGAACGAGTGACGCAGCGTGTGCGGTGATATGCGCCGCGTGAAGTTCGCCCGCTCCGCGTATCGCTTGAGCAGCTTCCAACAACCTTGGCGGGTAAGACGCTGGCCACGCTGGTTCAAGAACAACGCCGGTTGCGACCGGGCCCGGACGAATCCCGGCCGGGCCTGGGTCAGGTAGGCGCCGGCGGCTTCGACGGCTGCTCGTCCGATCGGAACGACGCGCTCCTTCGAGCCCTTGCCGATGCAGCGAACGGTCTTGAGGTCGAGGTCCAGGTCGTCCACGTCCAGAGAGGTCAGCTCGGAGATGCGCAGTCCCGCCGCGTAGAGGAGCTCGAGCATCGCCCGGTCACGCAACGAGGCGGCTCCGTCGGATGGGACGGCGCGCAGCAAGCCTTCGACCTCTTCGGTCGACAATGCTTTCGGCAGAGCGCGCGGGATACGAAGCGTCCCGATCGGCTCCGACGGGTCGGTTTTCACGTCGCCTTCCCGCAGCAGGTAGCGATGCAGGCCTCGGACGGCGGCGAGAACGCGTGCGATCGTCGCATCCGAGTAGCGCTTCCCCGGGGCGTACTCATCCGAGCGCAGAGAGCTCAGGAACTCGGAGATGTCGGTCTCCTCGACGTCTGCGGCGTCGCCGATCCCCCGTCCGGTGAGGTACTTCAGGTAGAGGCCGAGGTCGCGACGATAGGCCGTGCCCGTGTTGGGAGCGACGCCGCGCTCGACGGCCAGATGGTCGAGGAAACGCTCCATCTGCCGGGCGATCCCCGAAGATCGAACCGTTGCGTCGGACGTCGGCATTTGAAGGTTTCCCCTGTCTGGATGGGATGAAGGGTCCGGCTACGCGCCGGACGGAATCAGGTGTTCGAGAGGAGTGAACGGTAAGCCGTGGGCCTCGGCCACGGCGGCGTTCGTCACGTTCTGCTCGTACACGTTCACTCCCTTTGCGAGCGCCGGATCGTCTCCCAGCGCGCCGCCTAGGCCCTTCCGGGCGACCGCCAGCGCGTACGGCAACGTTGCATTGGTCAGCGCGTAGGTCGACGTGTGCGGCACCGCACCCGGCATGTTTCCCACGCAGTAGTGTACCACCCCGTGGGTTACATAAGTCGGGTTCGTGTGGGTCGTCACCCGGCTGGTCGCGAAGCATCCGCCCTGGTCGATCGATATATCGACGATGACGGATCCCGCCTTCATCCGGGCCACGACCTCCTCGCTCACGAGCTTCGGGGCGCGCGCGCCGGCCACCAGAACCGCGCCGATCGCGACGTCTGCTTGGAGTAGCTGTTCCTCGATCGTGAGGCCGGCGCTGGCGAGGGTCAGGATCCGGCCCTTGTGGATGTGGTCGACGTAGCGAAGCCGCTCGACGTTCTTGTCGAGCAGCACGATCTCGGCCTCCATGCCTTGCGCGATCCAGGCCGCGTTGATGCCGGCCATGCCGGCTCCGATCACCACGACCCGCGCGGGGCGGACGCCGGATACGCCACCGAGGAGGATCCCGCTGCCGCCGTGGGGACGCTCGAGATGGGTGGCCGCCGCGTGAGGCGACATGCGCCCGGCGATCTCGCTCATCGGTGCGAGGAGCGGGAGCCTGCCGGCCTCGTCTTCCACGGTTTCGTACGCGATGCCGACCGTTCCGGCCTCGAGCAGCGCGTCGGTCACGTCGCGGTGCGCCGCCAGATGAAGGTACGTGAACAGGATCTGGCCTTTGCGGAGGGAGCCGAACTCCTGCGGCTGGGGCTCCTTGACCTTGAGGATCAGATCGGCGCGCGCCCAGATCTCTTCGGCGGTGCCCGCGAGGCTGGCGCCGGCCCGCGCGAACTACTCGGACTCCATGACCTCGCAAGGAACACCGACGATCATCGATCCTCCCTCACCCGGCCGCTCGTGACGGCCGTGAGGAGCGTATCAGTTGGTGATCGTGCGCTCGGCAGGTTCCGGGATCGACACGGTTTGTGACTCGGCCCGGTCGAGGGCTGCTCCAACGAAGTCGCGGAACAGCGGGTGCGGGCGCGTCGGACGGCTCTTGAACTCGGGGTGGAACTGCGACGCGACGAAGAACGGATGGTCCGGATACTCGATGATCTCGCATAGCTTGTTGTCGACGGTCGTGCCGCTCACGCGCATGCCTGCCGCTTCGAGCTGCTTGCGGTATCGGTTGTTGACCTCGAACCGGTGGCGGTGCCGCTCGAGGATGATCTCGTCGCCGTAGGCCGCGCGCGCTTTCGTGCCCTCGGCGAGCTTGCACACCCACAGTCCGAGTCGCATCGTCCCGCCCTTGTTCGAGATGTCTTGCTGGTCGGCCAACAGGTCGATCACCGGGTGCGGCGTCGTCGGGTCGAACTCCGAGGAGTTCGCGCCCTCGAGCCCACACACGTTGCGTGCGAACTCGATCACCGCGCACTGCAGACCGAGGCAGAGTCCGATGAACGGGATGTTGCTCTCGCGCGCATGGCGGATCGCAACGAGCTTGCCTTCGATCCCCCGAACGCCGAACCCACCCGGGACGACGATGCCGTCCAGGCCGCGGAGCTGCGCGCTGCCGCTGTCGTGGGTGAGATCGTCGGATGCCAGCCAGACCAGCTCGAGCTTCCCTCCGTGGTGGAAGGCGGCGTGCTTGACCGCTTCAACGACGGACAGGTAGCTGTCGGCCAGCGTGACGTATTTTCCGACGATCCCGATCTTGACGGGTCTCGATGCCGTGGCGATGCGGTCGATCAGCGCGTGCCAGTCGGTCAGGTCCGGCTCCGGCGTATCGAGAGCGAGACGCCGGAGCACGAATTCGTCGAGCTTCTCATCCCGAAGAACGAGCGGGATCTCGTAGATGCTGGGCGCGTCCTGTGCGGCGACGACACCTTCGAGCTCCACGTCGCAGAACTGCGCGATCTTCTTCTTCAGCCCGGGCGTGAGCGGCCGGTCGGAGCGGCACACGATGGCGTCGGGCTGGATACCGATCGAGCGAAGCTCGGCGACGGAGTGCTGCGTCGGCTTCGTCTTCAGCTCGCCGGTAGGTCCGATGTACGGGATCAAGCTGACGTGCAGATAGAAGACGTTGTCGCGCCCGACGTCGTGACGCATCTGGCGGATCGCTTCGAGGTACGGGAGGCTCTCGATGTCACCGACCGTCCCTCCAACCTCGGTGATGACGATGTCCGTGTCTTCGGTGGCCAAGCGCCGGATCCGCGTCTTGATCTCTTCGGTGATGTGCGGGATGACCTGGACCGTCGCACCGAGGA
>VAYV01000114.1 GCA_005883175.1 Actinomycetota bacterium | reverse complement strand
TGGAAATCAAGCACTCCTGAGAAGCTCGTCGCCTGCGCCAAGCTACGCCGGATCTTTAGTCTTCGTCGGCGCGCGCATCATCAACGGCGACAACCGGCCGCTCGGCGTCCCAGACACGTCCTTCGAGGATCATTGCTGAGCCCGTCGCGATCGCGTACGTCTTGTCATCTGCGTTGATGAGGTCTGCGCGCGCAACCGCCATTCGCTGCCCCCGATGCACCACCGTGGCGCGCGCCCGCAACAGCCGCCCGTCCGGCAGAGCCGGCCGCGTGTAGTTCACCTTCAGATCCACCAATGCCGACACGGTGTTGGCCGGCAGCGTCGTCTGGATCGCCGCCGTGATCGCCGTGTCTGCGAAGTATGCCGTCATCCCGCCGTAGATCGTGCGGCCGGGCGACGCGAACCACTTCGACGCCGGCATCTTCGAGACGACGCTTCCTTCCTCGATCTCGGAGAGCGAGCAGCCGAATAGATACGCGAACGGCGCGCGCGGAAGCTCTCCGGCCGCGGCCGCGCGCAACACGTCCAAGCCGGATCGGGTCCGCCACACATCCAGCGGGATCAGCTCGCCTTGGACGGGCCGCTCGTACGGATCCGGCGAGTCGTACGTGGGCTCCTCGTACTTCGTGATTTTCAGCGGCGGCGGGGCTGGGTCGAGCTGAAGGAAGACGTAGCGCGACGTCCCGTGCGCGAGCAGCCGGCCGCGCGCATCCGTCACGGTTGCCTCTGACAGGCCGAGCGTCCGTCCCGCGTCGACCTTATGCGCGCGCGCCGTCAGCATGCCGCTCGCCGGAGACGCAGGCCGAAGGAAGCTCATCGAGACTTCCGACGTGGTCCCATACATCCCCGGCGTCATGGACGGCACCAGCGCGCTGCCGAAGGGCGCGTCGGCCACCAGCACGGCGGTGGACGCCAGGTACACGCCGAACGAGGTCTGCAGCCACGGGCTCGCCGGCATCGTGAAGACCGCCTCGGTTTCCGTGCGGGATGCCGGCATCAAACCGAACAGATGCGAGATCGGCGGGCGCGGCAGCAGACGGTCGGCGAACACCTGCGCGCGCTCGGGGCCCGCCAATCCGAGCAGCCCAACGGGTGGGAAATCCCCGCGAGCAGGCTCATCGGTGATCGGCGTGAACGTCATCGCGCGCAGGATAGCCCCGCTGGTCAGGCCTTGACCTGACGCGCGCGTCAGTCGCGCGTAGTATGGCCGGAGCCGTGACCTCCACCGAGCACGACCTCAATATCGCCGACCTTCTGGCCGCCAACATCGGCGACGACCGAGACCCGTACAGCCGCTACGAAGTCGCGCGCGGCGAAGCGGCGGTGCAGCGCGTGAACCACCTCGGCGCCGACGTTGTGATGGTCTATTCCTACGAGCATGCCTCGACCGTCCTCCGCGACCAGGAGCGGTTCAGCGCGCGCATCAACGGCAAGTGGATGCGGCCGCTTCTCGGGCGCACGATCCTCGAGATGGATGACCGGGAACACTTCGTCCACCGTCGTTTGATCGGCCACGCCTTCCGGCCCTCGATCGTCGGGAAGTGGGAGGACGGGCTGATACGGCCGACTGTTGCGGGGCTGCTCGACAAGATCGCGACCCAAGGGCACGCGGAGATGGTCCGCGAGTTCACGTGGCAGATGCCGGTGCGCGTGTTCGCCTCGATCTTGGGCGTGCCGTCGGTCGACTACGCGCGCTGGCAGCAGTGGGCGATCGACCTGGAGCGCGCGGCGATCGACCGGCCGCGTGGCAAGAAAGCATCGGAGGAGGTCCGCCGGTACTTCGAAGCCGTCGTCGCTGAACGCCGGCAGGCCCCCTCCGACGACCTCATCAGCGACCTCGTCGCCGCTGAGATCGAAGGCGAGCGGCTTCCCGACGACGTGCTGCACGGGTTCCTGCGCCTCTTGGTGCCTGCGGGCGCTGCGACCACGTACCGGTTGATGGGGAACCTGATGCTGGCGCTGCTCTCGGATCCGCCGCAGCTGGAAGCGGTGCGCGCGGATCGTTCCTTGGTTCCGGAAGCAGTCGAGGAGGCACTGCGCTGGGAGGCGCCGGTGCAGTTCGCCGTGCGTGAATGCCTCGTGGACACGTCCTTGGGCGACGTCGACATCCCAGCGGGCGCCGCGGTCACCGCGTGCCTGGGCGCAGCGAACCGAGACCCGCGGCGGTTCCCCGATCCCGACCGCTACGATGTGCGTCGCACCGACAAGCAGCACCTCACGCACATGGCGTTCGGCGACGGCGTGCACCGGTGCCTCGGCGAGCACCTCGCGCGCCTGGAGGCGACCGTCGCGCTCAACATGATCCTGGACCGCTTCGACTCTTTGGAATTGGATCCCGACGGCTTCGACGCACACGTTCAGGGGTATGCGTTCCGCTCCCCAAATGCAGTTCCCATCCGATTCGAGGCGGCGTAGTCATGGACATCTTCGAAGAAGACCTCTATACGGTCACGGTCGTCGGCGACGTGCGCGACCCGTATCCGGAGTTCGCGCAGATGCGCGCGCAATCACCCGTTGTGCAAGAGCAAGTGTTCGAAAACACCGTGTACAAGGCGTTCAAGTACCACGACATCGACCGGGTGTTGCGCGACGCCGAGACGTTCTCGTCACGGTTGTTCGGACCAGTGATGGGCGTTGTGATGGGCCCGTCGATCCTGCAGATGGACGGCACCGAGCACCGCAGCCACCGCAGCATCATCGGCGGCGCGTTCCGCCGGCAGGCTCTGGCCGACTGGGAGACGTCGTTCATCGAGCCGACGGTGCAGATGTTGATCGACAAGTTCGCCCCGCGCGGTGAGGCCGAGCTCGTGCGCGAGCTGACGTTCCATTACCCGATCCAAGTGATCGCGAAGATCCTCGGCGTTCCGGTCGAGGATTACCGGACATTCGCGCGCCTTTCGATCGAGCTGATCAGCATCGCCGTCGACTTCGACCGAGGGATGAAGGCGTCGCGCGACCTGCGCGAGTACCTGGCGTCGATCGTCGCCGCGCGCCGCGTGGAGCCGCAAGACGACCTCATCAGCATGCTCGTCGGCGCGGATATCAACGGACAGCCGCTGCCCGACGACGAGATCTACGGGTTCCTGCGGCTGCTGTTGCCGGCAGGCGCGGAGACAACGCAACGGCTGCTCGGAACGCTGCTTCTGGCGTTGCTAGAGAATCCCGAGCAGCTGGAAGCCGTCAAGGCGGACCGGAAGCTGCTGTCGAACGCGATCGAAGAATCGCTGCGGTGGGAATCGCCGGTGCAGATGACGTCGCGCGAGAACCTCACGGACGTTGAGCTGAGCGGCGTTTCCATCCCGGCCGGGTCGCACATCTCGGTGTGCATCGGCTCGGGGAACCACGACGAAGAGGTGTTCGAAGACCCCGAGCGTTTCGACATCTTCCGCGACGGCCCGCCGCACCTCGCTTTCGGCGAAGGACCGCACCGGTGCCTCGGCGAGCACCTCGCGCGCCTGGAAACGACGGTCGCGATGAACGCGCTGCTGGACCGCCTGCCCGACATCCGGCTCGAGCCGGGCGACAGCGACCCGCACGTGCACGGCCAGGCGTTCCGCTCGCCGAACTGCGTGCCGGTAGCCTTCACACCGGCGTGAACAGACAGGAAGGCTTCTACAACACCGAGGCCGAGACGATGTCGGCCGACGGCATCCGCGCGCTCCAAGAGTCGTTCCTCGGGCCGCTCGTGCAGTTCTGCTACGAGAAGTCGAGTCACTATCGCGCGCGCATGGACTCGGCGGGTGTGTCGCCGGGGGACGTCCTTCGTTTGGAGGATCTGCCCAAGATCCCCGTCACGCGCAAGCACGAGACGCAAGATCTGAAATTCGAAGGCGTCATGACCGTGCCGTACAACCAGGCGCGGCGGATCTTCGTGTCGCCGGGACCGCAGTTCTACGCCTACGGGCCGATCCCGCAAGAAGCGAACCCGTTACTGAAGGTGTATCACGCGATCGGGTTCCGTCCCGGCGACATCGTCCTCAACACGTTCACGTACCACTTCACTCCGGCCGGTATCAATTTCGATGAGTCGCTCGGCGCGTTCGGATGCGCCGTCATCCCGGCCGGGCCGGGCCAGACCGATCTGCAGATCGAGACTTTGTCGAAGCTTGCCGTGACCGGCTACGTCGGGACGCCGTCGTTCCTCTCGATCATCGCCGAGCGCGCCGTCGAGTTGGGGGTGGATCCCCGGTCATTGTCGTTGGAGGTCGCCCTGACGACGGC
>VAYV01000113.1 GCA_005883175.1 Actinomycetota bacterium | reverse complement strand
GCGACGGCTTAGGTATACAGGGAGTTGTATATTTATGCAAACAGCTCAGGCGCGGATCGTCCACCCCGCGGCCCCAGCGGCCCGCGCGATCGCGTCCATGACGGCGTCGGCGTCGTCGTCGGTCAGCGTCCGCTCGGGATCGCGCAGGGAAAGGGAGAAAGCCAAGCTCATCGTCCCCTCGGGGACCTGCTCGCCTCGGTAGATGTCGAAGAGGTTCAGAAGAACCAGACGCTCCCCCGCCGCTCGGCTGATCACATCCTCGACCGACCCGATCCGGGTCTCGGCCGGCACGACGAGGGCGATGTCGCGCGCGATGCCCGGGAAGCGCGGCGGCGCTTCGGCGACGCTGTCGGTGATCTCGGTGAAAAGCGAAACCAGGTCCAGCTCGCAGACGACGACACGCCGAGGGAGATCGAACGCCTCTGCGATCAACGGGTCCAGCTCCATGAGGGCACCTGCGTGCGCGCGGCCGATCTCGATGGTCGCCGAGCGACCCGGATGCCCCACGCCGCCGCCGCCATTCTCGTTGACGGAAAGGGCCGTCACGCCCAGCCCGTCCGTGAGCGTCTGTAGCACACCCTTGCCGTCTAAGAAGTCGAGCTCCCGCGATGGCGCGTACCAGTCCGGCTGCGTCGCGCCGGCCAACACGAATGCGATCCGTTCCCGCTCAGCGACGGTGCTCCCCTCGCCCGGTGCAAAGACATTCCCCATCTCGAACAAAACGACGGGGAGCGCGCTTCGCAACGAGTTTCGTTGCGCGGCGAGCAAGAGGCCGGGGATCAGCGATGGGCGAAGGATCGACTCATCCTCGGAGAGAGGGTTCGACAGACGCAACCTTCCCCGGAGGGGATGATCGTTCGCAAGGCCGGCACGATCGGCGAACCACGGCGGCAGGAGGCTGAGCGTCTGTGCTTCGGACAAGCCGGCGCCCAGCAGTAGCTGCCGCGCTGTCCGGCGCCGGCGCTGATGCTCGTTCAGCCCCCCGATCCTGCCGCCGCCCGGCAGGGTCTCGGGGATGTTCTCGTACCCGTAGAGACGGCCGATCTCTTCGACGACGTTCTCTTCGATCACGATGTCCGGCCGCCACGACGGAGGCGTGACGCGTAACGTCGTCCGGGATGCTTCGACGCGGCACCCCATCGAGCCGAGCAACCCCGTCATCTCTCCCGCCGGGACGGACGTGCCGAGCAACGCGTTGGCACGCGCAACCCGTAGGCGGATCGGCTTTCGGACGATGGGCTTCGGGTACACGTCGAGCTCGCCGCGCGCGACGGTGCCGCCGGCCAGCGAGGCGAGCAGGCCGGCCGCGCGCGCCGCTGAAGGCGGCACGTTGTCGACGTCCGCGCCGTGCTCGAAGCGGACGCTGGCTTCGCTCCGCATCCCCAGACGCCGCGCGGTGTGCGCGATGCGACCGGGTGCGAAGAACGCGCTCTCGAGCAAGATGTGGGTCGTCGTGTCGGATACCTCGGTGTCGGCGCCGCCCATGATCCCGGCGATGGCGACCGGCCGCTCGGCATCGCATATGAGCACGTCGTCTTTCTTCAGCGCGCGCTCCTGGCCGTCGAGCGTCGTCATCGTTTCGCCTTTGCGCGCGTGCCGGACGACGACGGCCGCGTCGGCCAGCTTGTCGAGGTCGAAGGCGTGCAATGGATGACCCCGTTCCAGCAACACGTAGTTGGTCACGTCGACGACGTTAGAGATCGGACGCATCCCCGCCGCCATCAGTCGCCTTCGCAACCACCACGGCGATGGGCCGATGGTCGCGTTCTCGATCACCCGCGCGAGGTATCGCGGGCACCCGCGCGCGTCCTCGATCGTGACGGAGGCCAGCGTCGCGACGTCCGGCCCCGTCTCCGTCACGTCGGCGGGCGGAACGGTGAGCGGCAGCTTGTACAGGATGGAAACGTCGCGCGCGACGCCCAAGATCGAGAGGGCGTCGGGGCGGTTCCCGGTCACGTCGAGATCGAAGATCACGTCCTCGAGGTCGAGTGCCGACACGAGCTCTTTCCCGACCGGGGCATCGGGATCCAAGATCATGATCCCGGAGTGATCGTCCGCGATCTGTAGCTCGCGGGCCGAGCAAAGCATGCCGTCGCTCGTCTCCCCGCGGACCACACGCCGCTCGATATCCATGCCGTTCGGAAGGTGCGCGCCCGGCAGCGCAAGCGGAACGCGGTCGCCGACGGAGTAGTTGCGCGCGCCGCAGACGATGTCGCGCTCGGCGGTACCGTCGTACGCGCGCACGAGCATGAGGTTGTCGGCGTTCGGATGCTCGCGAACGGCGCGCACCTCGCCGACGACGACACCGCTGATCTCGCTGCCGACGCGGATCACCTCGTCGACCTTCAGGCCGAACATCGATAGCTTGGTCGCCATCGCATCCGGGTCGTCGTCGACCGGCGTGAACTCTCGGAGCCACGAAAGCGGAACGCGCATCAGGCGTGGAACCCCGCGAGGAATCGCTGGTCGTTTTCGTAGAACCAGCGGATGTCGCGCACGCCGAGGGCGCGCATCGCGACCCGCTCGACCCCGAGGCCGAACGCGAACCCGGACCACACCTCTGGATCCCAGCCGACGGCCTTCAAGACGTTCGGGTGAACCGAGCCGGCGCCCATGATCTCGATCCATCCGCTGCGCCCGCACGCGGAACAGCCGGCGCCCTCGCAGTTCATGCACAGCACGTCGACCTCAGCGGACGGCTCGGTGAACTGGAAGTACGACGGCCGGAACCGTACGCGCTGGCGTGGGCCGAACATCTCGCGCGCGAACGCGGCCAGCGTTCCTTTGAGGTCCGCGAACGAAAGACCTTTGTCGACGGCGAGCCCTTCGATCTGCTGGAAGACCGGGGAGTGAGTCGCGTCGAACGGGTCCCGCCGGTAGACGCGGCCGGGCACGACGACGTAGATCGGCGGATCCTGCGCCTGCATCGCGCGCACCTGAACCGGCGACGTGTGCGTGCGCATCAGGAGATCGGTCCCTTCCACGTGCATCGTGTCCTGCATCGAGCGAGCCGGATGATCGGGCGGGATGTTGAGCGCTTGGAAGTTGTACCAATCGGTCTCGACCTCGGGGCCTTCGGCGACACGGAAGCCCATCCCGATGAAGATGTCGACGATCCGGTCGGCCATCAACGTGAGCGGATGCGGGTGCCCGACGTCTCTGCGGCGTCCGGGCGCGCTTACGTCGATCCGGTCACGAGCCAGCGTCTCTTCTTGTTCACGCGCGGCCAGCTCGCCCTCGCGCGCAGCGAGCGCCGACTCGATCATCCCGCGCGCCTCGTTGAGGAGCCTGCCGATCTCGCGACGCTCGTCCTCGGACAGCGAGCCCATCTGGGCACGCACGCGCGACATCGGCGCTTTCCGTCCGAGCGCGCGCACCCGCACCTCGCGCAGGTCGGCGAGCGTGGCGGCCGCGCGCGCCTCGTCGAGGGCCGTTCGGGTAGCCTCGGCGATCAGCGATGCGGTTTCGGTCACATCTCCTCCAGCGGCAAGGTGAATGCGAACACCGTACCGCTCGGATCCGTGTGCTCGATGGATATCTGGCCGCCGTGCGCTTCGATGATGCCTTTGCAGATGTACAAGCCGAGGCCCGTGCCCGCGTGCCGCTGGCCGGTGCCGCGCCGGTAGAACTTGGTGAAGACGTACGGGACGTGATGCCGGTCGATCCCCGGCCCCGAATCGCTTACGCGAACCGTTACCTGCGCCGGCCCGACCTCTCCGCTCACGAGGACGACGCCGGGGTCGCCGTGCTTGACGGCGTTCTCGACGAGGTTGACGAGGACCTGCTCCACCTTGCCGAGATCGGCCGACACTACCGGGAACGCCTCCGGGAAGTCCGTCTTCAGGC
The DNA here is from genome assembly GCA_005883175.1 of Actinomycetota bacterium. Lineage (GTDB taxonomy): Bacteria > Actinomycetota > AC-67 > AC-67 > AC-67 > AC-67. Next base: position 316 of record VAYV01000113.1, on the reverse strand, counting down.
TGTGCGTACCGCCGTTCGTCTTCGCGATGCGGTCGACGACCTGGGAGGCGAGCGCCGAGAGGTCGACGAGCTGCCGTTTCAGCTCCAGGCGGCCCGCTTCGAGACGTGAGAAGTCGAGCAGGTCTTTGAGCAGCCTGTTCATCCGATCGGCGTCCCAGTCGATCGTTTCGAGCATGTCTTGCTTCTGCTTGTCGTTGAACTTCTGCCAGTTCCGTCGCAGCGTCGACGTGAATCCCTTCACCGACGTCAGCGGCGAACGCAAGTCGTGCGCGAGCGTCGCGATCAAGTCATAAGCCGACATCTCGCGACGATGGCG
>VAYV01000112.1 GCA_005883175.1 Actinomycetota bacterium | reverse complement strand
GATCTGAAGCGCTCCGTCAGCGTCCTTGGCTTCGAGGGCGCTCCGCAGCTGCTCGCCGTAGCGCGCGCGCCCTGCCAGGGTCTCCAATGCGGGGAGCGTCAGGACGCCTTCCCGCAGGTCGGTACCGGGCGTCTTACCGGACTCTTGCTCATCGCCGGTGACGTCCAAGATGTCGTCCGACAGCTGGAACGCCATACCCAGCGCGACGCCGTAGGTCGTGATCGCGTCGACGATCTGCGGGGAGGCACCGGCCAGCGACGCTCCGAGGTGGCACGACGTCGCGATGAGCGAAGCGGTCTTGCGCGCGATCACGTCGAGGTAATGCTCTGCCGTGACGTCGAGCAAGCCGGACGCGGCCGTCTCCATGATCTGGCCTTCGCACAGCTCGGCGATCGTGTCGGCGAGCCGCCGGGACACGTATGGGCCGAGGTCGGCGGCAAGGCCGGATGCGCGTGCCAGCAAGAAGTCACCCGTCAAGACCGCAACGCTGTTCCCGTACCGGACGTTCACCGTCGGGACGCCGCGCCGGACCGACGTCTCGTCGATCACGTCGTCGTGGTACAGCGTCGCGAGATGCGTCAGCTCGATCGCAGCGGCGCACGGAACCAGACGAGGATCCTTCGGGTCCCCTGCATATCCGGCCAAGAGCGTGAGCATGGGACGGAAGCGCTTGCCGCCGGCGTCGATCAGATACCGGGCGGCCTCGTGCACCATCGACTGATCGCTCTTGATCACCTCGTGCAGGGTCGCTTCGACGCGCTCGAGATCGGCGCGTATGTCCAACTCGAGGATCGCGACCGGATCGCGCAGGGGCCGCATGGGCGCAGCCTACCCGGTGAAGAAGGCGGCCGTGCGGGCGATGTGCATGATGCTCTCCGGATATACGCCGAAGACGATCGTGGCCGCCGCCGTGATACCGACGACGAGCGACCCCGTCGGCGTCAGGCCGAGCACGCCGGTCTCACCGGAGGGTTCCTGCAGCCACATCAGCACGATCAGCCGGAGGTAGAAGAACGCTGCGATAACGCTGGCGAGCACGCCGGCGATGACCAATCCCGTCTCCCCTGCCTGGACGGCGGCTTGGAAGACGAAGAACTTCGCCATGAATCCCGCTGTCGGTGGTATGCCCGCGAGCGATAGGAAGAACAGCGTCATCGCGCCCGCAAAGACCGGGTGTCGCTGGCCGAGGCCGACCCACGACCCCATCTCCAGGCGCTCTTTTCCCTTCGACGCCGACAGCGTCACGACTGCGAACGCGCCGAGCGTCATCGCCGCATAAACGAGGAGGTAGAAGAGCGAGCCCGCGATCCCGTTCGCCGTGGCAGCGACGACGCCGACGAGCACGAAACCCGCGTGCGCGATCGACGAGTATGCCAGGAGGCGTTTCACGTCCGATTGCACGATGGCGAACAGAGACCCGATCACCATCGTCACGATCGCGATCAGCCAAAGTGCCGGCCGCCAGTCCCACTGCAACGGGCCGAGCGCGACGAGGAACACGCGCAACAGGACGGCGAAGCCGGCCGCCTTGGTCCCCGCGGCCATGAATCCGGTCACCGACGTCGGCGCCCCTTGGTACACATCGGGCGTCCAGGAGTGGAACGGGACGACGGCGATCTTGAACGCGAATCCCACGGCCAGAAGCGCCGCGGCGGCGAACATCAAACGCGAGTCGGTCGAGGGTGCTCCCGACAATCCCGCGATGCGCGAGATGTTCGTCGTCCCCGTCGCGCCGAACGCGAGAGCGACGCCGTACAAAAGGATCGCGCTCGAGAACGCGCCGAGGAGGAAGTACTTCAGCGACGCCTCCTGAGCGCCGGAATCCCGGCGCGCGAGTCCGACGAGGACGTACAGCGCGAGCGAAAGCACTTCGAGCGCGATGAAGACCAAGATGAGGTCGTTGGCCGAGGCGAGGAGAACCATGCCGGCCGTCGCGAGCAGCACCAGCGGGTAGTACTCGAACCGATTTGCAAGCCGACGATCTTCTTCCCGGCCAGGATGAAGGTCAGGTACGAGGCGGCACCGATCGTCGCCAGCGTCATGCCGGCAAGCACAGCGCGGTTCACGCGGCGCTGCATCGCGCCCGTCAGCAAGGTGAGGATCGCCCCGCCGCTGAGAGCGAGCGCCGGCCCGATCGCGCGCCAGGCGATCGCGGGAGCGTGCGCGACCGGCACTACTTGGCTCCCAGCGACAACGTCGAGGTCGTGTTCGCTTGCTGCACGCGTTGCACGACGGTCGACAGCGACGGGCCCATCCGGTCGAGGAACGGCTTCGGATACACACCGATCAGCACGATCATCGCGAGCACCGGCGCCATGACGAGCTTCGCTGGTACGCCCACAGCAGGTACACGGCCGCGAGGATGACGCCGACGGCGCCGATGACCGCCCAGAGCCGGTGGGGGGTGAAAGATCCGATCAGCACCAAGAACTCTCCGACGAAGCCGTTCAGGCCGGGCAAGCCGAGCGACGACAGCACAACGATCAAGAAGATGCCGCCGAAGATCGGCGTGATCGCCCCCAAGCCGCCGAAGTCTTCGATCAGCCGAGTGTGACGCCGCTCGTAGAGCATGCCCACCAGCAAGAAGAGCCCACCGGTCGAGACGCCGTGGCTGATCATCTGCAGGCTCGCGCCCTGCAAGCTGGTAAGACTGAACGCGAAGATTCCCAGCACGACGAACCCGAGGTGCGCGACGCTCGAGTACGCGACGAGGCGTTTCAAGTCACGCTGCACCGTCGCGACGAGCGCGCCGTAGATGATCCCGATCAGCGCCAGCGCGACGATCCAGGGTGCGAACTCCTTTGCCGCATGCGGGAACAGCGAGACCGCGTAGCGCAGGAACCCGTACCCGCCCAGCTTCAGCAGCACGCCCGCCAGGATCACGCTTCCGGCGGTCGGAGCTTCCGTGTGTGCGTCCGGCAACCACGTGTGAACGGGGAACAGCGGCACCTTGATCGCGAACGCTGCGAAGAAGGCGAGGAACAGCCACCGCTGCAGCGCGACGCTGATGTGCACCGTCTGGATCTGTGCGAGGTCGAAAGTGAAATGGCCCAGCGGACCGGCCGCATGGAAGGCGAGCACCAGGATCCCCGCGAACATCAGCAACCCGCCGAGCAACGTGTAGATGAAGAACTTCACGGCGGCGTAGATGCGCCGCTCGTAGCCCCAGTACCCGATCAAGAAGTACATCGGGACGAGCATCCCTTCCCAGAACACGTAGAACAGGAGGAGGTCGCCGGCCAGGAAGACGCCGGTGATCGCCGTCTCGAGAACGAGAAGCAGCGCCATGAAGAGCTTCGGGTTCTTCTCGATCTTCCACGACGCGAGCACGCAGATCGGGATCAAGAACGTCGTGAGGATCACCAGGAAGAGACTGATCCCGTCCACCCCAAGCTTGTACGTCGCGCCGAAGGCGGGGATCCATCGATGCTGCTCGACCATCTGCATACCGGCCTGACCGGTATGGAAGCTCGCCAGCATGCCGAGCGAGAATGCGAAGGCGACGATCGAGGTGAAGAAGCTCCACCCGCGGATCAAGGCGGGCCTGCTGTTCGGGAAGACGGCAAGAGCGAGGGCGCCGGCGAGCGGCGTCCAGAGAACCCAGCTCAGCCACGCCATCAGCGCACCGCCCTCGCGACGAAGAAGGCGAGCAGGAGGACGCCGCCGCCGAGGATGCCGAGCGCGTACGAGCGAACGAGTCCCGTCTGAACCCGGCGGCCGACGGCTGCGACCTTGGTCGTGACGGTGCCGAATCCATTAACGACCCCGTCGATCCACGTTGCGTCGACGACGAATGCCAGCGCGGTCGCGACCAGCATCCCGACGCTCGTGAAGAGGAACTGATACACGTCGTCCACGAAGAACTTGTTACTCACCGCGCGCCAAGCGAGGCCGGGGTTCTCCCGCCGGCGCTGCCAGTCCCAAAGGCCGCCGTACATCGCGAGCGCGACCACAGCGCCGCCGACGCCGGCCGTCGTCGCGATGCCGGAAAGCGCGCCGGCCGACAAGCTGCCGTTTCGGTGAGGCAGCACGCCGGTCTCAGGGGTTTGCGCGCTGGTCGGTGCCGGGACCGCGGCGACCGCACGCGGGCCGACGGACGGCTCAAGGAAACGCGCGAGACGACCATTCTCACCGTTCCCGTTGATCAGGAACCCGCCGATGATCGCCGCGATGCCGAGCAGGACCATGGGGAAGACCATCGAGACCGGCGACTCGTGCGGGTGCACGCCTTCGTTGTCTCTGCTCTTTCCGAAGAACGTCAGATACAGGAGGCGAGTCATATAGAAGCCGGTGATCGCAGCGGCGATCACGCCGATCGCCCAGATCGTCGTGTGACCGGCGCCGTACGCGCCTTCGAGGACCTGGTCCTTCGAGAAGAACCCAGACGTGCCGGGGAACGCGATGATCGCGAGCCAGCCAAGCGCGAATACAAAAGCCGTCCAGGGGATCCTCCGCCACAGCCCGCCCATCTGCGTGATGTCGCCGCGGTCGTGCAGCGCATGCAACACGCTCCCGGCGCCGAGGAACAGCAGCGCCTTGAAGAACGCATGGGTGACGAGGTGGAACATCCCAGCGACGTAGGCGCCCGATCCGACGCCGATGAACATGTAGCCGAGCTGCGAGATCGTCGAATACGCGAGCACCCGCTTGATGTCGTCTTGAGCGATCGCGATCAGTCCCGCCATCAACATCGTCGCGGCCCCGATGCTCGCGACCACGACCGCCGCGCTGTGCCCAAGGTCGTAGAAGACGTGCGTGCGCGCGACCATGTACACCCCGGCCGTCACCATCGTCGCGGCGTGGATCAACGCGCTGACCGGCGTGGGGCCCAACATCGCGTCGGGCAACCACACATACAGCGGGATCTGCGCGCTCTTCCCGGCGGCACCGCCGAACAGCAACAATCCGATCGCGGTCGCGGTTCCCGCGGTGATCACGGTCGGCGCGCTCGAAAAGACCTTACCGAAGTCAAGCGTGCCGAAGTGCGTGAAGATCAAGAACAATCCGATCACGAACGAGAAGTCGCCGACGCGGTTCGTGATGAAGGCCTTCTTCGCAGCCACGGCGGCCTGCTCGCGATCGAACCAGAAGCCGATCAGCAGATATGAGCAGAGGCCGACCAATTCCCACCCGACGAACATGATGAGGAAGTTGTTCGCCATCACCAGGAGCAGCATCGAGAACGCGAACAAGTTCAGGTACTGGAAGTACCGCCCTTCGCGCGGGTCGCCGCGCATGTACCCGATCGAGTAGAGGTGGATGAGCGTCCCGACCCCGGTGACGACGAGCATCATCGTGATCGACAGCGGGTCGATCCGGTAGTCGACGTTGACGTTCAGACCGCCGGCGTGGAAGAACGTGTAGATCGTGTGGACGAAGGACCGGTTTCCTTCCGGGCGGCCGGCGATCCGGAAGAACGTGATGCCCGCCACGACGAACGACGCCGTCATCATGAGCGTTGCGATCGGCCCGGCCGCGCGCTTCATGCGCTGGCCGTAGAACATCAAGATGATCGACCCCAACGCGGGGAACAGAAGGACCAGCCAGTCCGCTCGGACGATGGACGGGACGGCGGCTACCACTTGAAGAGCCTCGCGTCGTCGACCGACGCCGACTGCTTACGGCGGAACATCGCAACGATGATCGCGAGGCCGACGACGACCTCGGCGGCCGCGACGGCGATCACGAAGAACGCCAGGACCTGCCCGTCGAGCGTGCCCCGCATGCGCGCGAAGGTGACGAGAGTGAGGTTGACCGCGTTCAGCATGAGCTCGATGGACATGAAGATCACCAGCGCGTTCCGCCGCAGGAGCACGCCGAGCGTCCCGACCGAGAACAGGATCGCGCCGAGGATCAGATACGCCGACGGAGCCATCAGGCGTCCTCGTCTTCGGGCTGCGTCTCGGCCGGCGGGCGCCGCTTGCCGATCACCATGGCGCCGATCGCGGCCACGATGAGCAACAGCGACGTCACCTCGAACGGGAAGAGGTAATGCGTGAACAGGAGACGGCCGAGCCCCTGCGTGTTGCCCGACGCGTTCGCTTGGGCCAGGCCGGTGAACGGCGTCTTCGTGAAGGCAGCTCGGATCGTGTAGATCAAGACACCGAGCAGCCCAGCGCTGAACAAGACTGCCAGCGGGAACTGGAATGGGATCGTTTCACGGTACTGATCCCTTCGGTCGACACCGAGCAGCATGATCACGAAGAGGAAGAGCACCATGATGGCACCGGCGTAGACGATGATCTGCACGGCGGCCAGGAAATGCGCCTCGAGGAGGATGTAGAACACCGCCAGCGTGAAGAAGTTGGCGACGAGGGCCAAGGCGCTATGAACGGTGTTCTCGCCGAAGACCATCCAAACCGCGCTCAGGACGGAGCCGATCGAGGCGATGATGAACACGGCCTTCTCCACGCTCCCCTCCCTTCGCTCAGTGAGACCGGCGCGCGGCGCCGGGATGCTCTTCGTTCAGCCGAGCAGCCTCCGACGACGCC
>VAYV01000060.1:1041-5439 GCA_005883175.1 Actinomycetota bacterium | reverse complement strand
ACACGAAGATGACGTTCTTCGCGCGCGCCAGCATGTCGGCGAAGTGCTCGATGTCGGCCCGCGAGGCCCCGCTGTTCCGCTCGATGTCGGGCCACGACGACTCGCGAAGCGCTTGCTCGACGCCGTCGAACCCCGTCGTGTGCGCATCGATGTAGGCACGATCGACTTGCCCACGCTCGATCAAGACCTTCAGCACGCCGTTGAGGAACGCGAGGTCGCCGCCCGTCTGCACGCGGTAGTACTCGTCGCAGATCTTGGTGCCGAAGAGGACCGACTCGACGACGCTCGGTACCCAGTATCGCATCATCCCGGGCTCGCGGTACGGGTTCACAACGGCGACCCGCGTGCCCTTCTTCTTCGCGTAGAACAAGTACTTCGTCGCCACGGGCTGGTTGTTCGCGGTGTCACTGCCGATGAAGACGATCAGATCCGATCCGATCCAGTCCTTGTACGAGCACGTCGACGCCGCAACGCCGATCGCTTGCTTCATCGCGACGGTCGAGGCCGAATGACACAAGCGCGCCGCGTTGTCGATGTTGTTCGTGCCGAGCGCGCGCGCGACCTTCTGCGCCATGTAGTAGACCTCGTTGGTGATGCCGCGGCTCGTCAGGTAGAAGGCCATCCGCGCCGGGTCGGTCTTCCGGAGCGCGGCGGCGGCCAGGCTCAATGCCTCGTCCCAGGTGATGCGGGTGTACCCGGGGGTGCCGGCACGCCAGACCATCGGGTAGCCGAGCCGGCCGAGGTCACGCATCTCCGCACTGGTCAATCCAGAGACGTTTTGGACGTCGCTCAGCAGCTCGGCATCCATGGCGTCCATCGTGTTCAGCTTCAAGAGGTTCAGCCGGACGGTGCACAGATGGACCCCGTCCATCGTGAAGTCCCGCAACCCAACGGTGCCGAGCGCGCACCCGTCGCAGGTGCCGTCGCGCAAGATGCGCCACGCGTAGAGGGGGTGCGCACGGTTTTCGACGGCGACCTTCGCCATCTCGGCGAAGTGATTCGGCTTGACCTCGCCGATGCCGTACGGGATCGGGCCGACCCAGTCCTTCGTTCGTTTGCGCTGCTTCACCGGGCGAGTCTACCGCTCGAACCGAACGCGCCGATCGCCAGGACGAAGCAGTTAGGCCTGCGTCGAACGCCCCACGATGACGCGGGTATAGCCGAGCGGCCCTTCGGTGCTCTTCACGTCGGTGTAGCCCGCCTTGGTCATCAACCTCTTCATCGCCCGCGCGAGGTAGGACCCCACTTCGATGAGCAGCCAGCCTCCGGGTCGCAGCCAGTCGTGCCCTTGCTCGGCGACGATGCGCGCGAGATATGTGCCGTCTTTCGACTTATCGGTGAGCGACTCGGCCGGCTCGTAGTTCTTGAGCTCCGATGGAAGCTCGTCTACCTCGTGGGCCGCGACGTACGGCGGATGGATCGTCACCGTGTCGACGCGCCCACGCAGAGATGCCGGGAGCGGATCGAAGAGGCTGCCGAGGTGGAACTGAACGTTGAGGCCGAGCGCGCGCGCATTGGCCCTGGCCTGGCGGAGCGGCGCGGCAGAGATGTCGGTCCCGTGGACTTCGGCCCCCGGCAATGCATGCGCGATCGACAGTGGGATCGGCCCGATCCCCGTGGCCAGGTCCACCGCGAGGGGCCGCGCGCGCCGCCGGAGCCGGCGGATCGCCTGCTCGGCGAGGAACTCACTGGTCGCGCGCGGGACGAACGCACCGGGCCCGATCTTGAGCCGGAGGTCCCGGAACTCCGTCCAGCCAAGGATGTACGGGACGGGCTCGCCGCTCGCACGGCGTTCGACCAAACGATGGAAGCGACGCTGTGCCGGAGCCGGCACCTCTTCGTTCGCCCTCGGCGCGCGCCCGAGCGCCAACTCGAGGAACTGGCGCGCTTGATCGCGCTCGTCGCCGGTCCAGCTGAGGTTTTCCTTCGCACGCAGGATCGTCTTGCGCGCGTCTTCGATGAGCTGCTCGACCTTCACAGCGCGCGATTGTACCCATCTTCAGCAGTTGTCAACGCTCATCGCGGGCGGCAGCGTCGCCGTTTCCTCCCTCGCGATAGTCTCTCCTCGGACCGACCTGAAGGGGGCGTGATGGCCAAGCGCAACGTCGACGAGCTCGCGGAGCTGTTGCACGACTCGGGCGAGACCCATCACATCGTGTACAAGATCGTCGACGGAGACGACCCCGATTGGGCGTCGTGGTACGCGGATTGGCTCATCAATCTGTCGGCGCTCCCGACGATCCTCGGCACGACTCCGGTCCGGAGCGAGCTCGTCTGGAAGCTCGTGGACCTCGACAAGGCGTACGTCGCCCAGGCTCCGCAGGAAAAGTGGGAGCGCTGGTACGCGGAACGGCTGCTCGACCACTTCTCATAGGGGGGACCGGGTGCGCGCATTCGTCACGGGAGGGACCGGATTCATCGGGGGCCGCATGGTCGACCGGCTGCTGGACGACGGGTGGGACGTCTCGGCCCTCGTCCGGTCGCCCGAGCGCGCAGCCAAGATCCGCGACCGCGGCGCCACTCTGGTCCACGGTGATGTCACCGAGCCCGAATCGTTCGAGGGGTCGATGAAGGGAGCAGATGCGGTCCTTCACCTCGCCGCGTACTACGCCCTCGGCGTCGACGACCGCGAGCAGATGATGCGGATCAACGTCCGAGGAACCGAAGACGTCCTTCGAGCAGCCGGCGATGCCGGCGTGCCGCGCATCCTCTACTGCTCGAGCGTCGCTGCGCTCGGCAGCGGGCCGCCGGGATCGGTCGGAGACGAGACGCGCGCGCACCACGGCGAGTTCCCCTCTGTCTACGAAGAAAGCAAGTGGCTCGCGCACGAGGCGGCGCTTCGGCTCGTCGGCGGCGGCATTCCGATCGTCAGCGTCATGCCCGGTGCCGTGTACGGACCGGGAGACGTCAGCTTCATCAGCGTGCTGCTCGGCTTGTACGCGAAGCGCCGGCTCGTCGTGTGCTCGTTCCGGGACTCTGTCGCAAGCTGGGTTCACGTCGACGACGTCGCCGACGGCATGGCACGCGCGCTCGATAAAGCGCCCGGCGGCGAGACCTACCTGCTCGGCGGCGACAACGAGTCGATCGGAGGGCTGCTCGACCGTATCGAACCGCTGACCGGCATCAAGCCGCCGCGCGTCTGGGTTCCGGATTGGGTCGCGCGCGCGAGCATGCCGCTCAGCCCGCTGCTGTCACGGATGCTGAAGCAGGCACCCGGCGCGGTCCGGGACGGGACGAGGACGCTGAGCGGATCGCTCGCGTTCACCTCGGCAAAGGCCGAGCGCGACTTCGGCTACCGATTCCGGCCCGTCGAAGAAGGGCTGCCTCCGTACATCGAGATGCTCGCGACAGGGTAGCCGGCGCGCGCGCCGACGGCCGTCGCGCCCTTGTTCTCCCGTCGATCGCAGGGCTACGCTCTGCCCGCGATGGCACAGAACGGACAGCAGCCGCTCCCTTTGATCATGATGCGCGAGCTGGCCGACAACGTCGCCACCCCACTGTTCCTGGTCGACCGCGACGGCGTCCTCGTGTACTACAACGAGGCCGCCGAAGTCCTGCTCGGCCTCCGCTTCGTCGACGCCGGTTCGCTCACCGCCGACGAGTGGAGCGCGCGCTGGGCCGCCGAAGACGTCGAGGGCAACCAACTGCCGAACGATCAACGACCGATCGCCGTCGCGATGCGCGAGCGCCGTCCGACGCACCGACCCATGAACCTGCTCAGCGGAGACGGATCCAAGCGCACGATCGAAGTGACGGCCTTCCCGCTGCTCGCGCGCGCAGACGACGTCGTCGGCGCCGCCGCGATCTTCTGGGAACGCGCAGGAGCGGGCTGAGTGCGCGCGCACATCTGGGGGTGCCGCGGTTCGCTCGCGGCGCCGGGACCAGACACCGTTCGCACCGGCGGAAACACGTCCTGCGTCGAGCTCCGCACCGAGACCGGCGATCTGATCATCCTCGACGCCGGCACGGGGTTGCGCGCGCTCGGGCTTCATCTCGCGACCGAAGAGCCGCGCACGGTCCACCTGTTGCTGTCGCACCTCCACCTCGATCACCTCGAAGGGCTCGGCTTCTTCGGTCCGCTCTGGGATCCGAAGGTCGAGTTCCATTTCTGGGGACCGCCGTCGCCGGTCACGAGCTTGAAAGAACGCATCGCGCGCTACCTGTCGCCGCCGCTGTTCCCGGTGCATATCTCCGACGTGCCGTCTAAACCGACCTTCCACGACGTTCCGAGCGAGGAGTTCCAGATCGGCAGCGCGAGCATCCTTGCAGCGCCGGTGTCGCACTCGGGACCGACCGTCGGTTACCGCATCACGGAGAACGGCAAGACCCTCGCGTACCTGCCCGATCACGAGCCGGTGCGCGGCGGCGATCTCCGCGAGATGTCGCCGGGCTGGATCT
>VAYV01000060.1:0-937 GCA_005883175.1 Actinomycetota bacterium | reverse complement strand
ATACAGCATCGCGCGCGAGGCGGACGTGCTGCTGCACGACTCGCAGTACACGGAAGACGAGTACCCGTCGCGGGTCGGGTGGGGGCACTCGAGCATCGCGCACGTCGTGTCCTACGCGCAGATCGCGGCGGTGAAGAGCCTCCTTCTGTTCCATCACGATCCGCTGCACGACGACGACACGCTCGACGCGAAGCTCGAGCGCGCGCGCGAGCTATGGGGCGACGGGGACGGCACGACCGACCTCGCACGTGAGGGACTGCAGCTCGAGCTGGGATAGCTCAGATCAGGCGGCGGTCGGTGGCCCAGCGCGTCAGCTCGTGCCTGCTCGACAGTTGCAGCTTCCGCAGCACGGCCGAGACGTGCGTCTCCACCGTTTTCACCGAGATGCTGAGCTGCTTCGCCACCTGCTTGTACGCGTAGCCGCGCGCGATGAAGCGCAGCACCTCGCGCTCTCGCGGCGTCAGCTGGTCGAGCTCTGGGTCTGCGACGGCCGGCATCGCGCCGGAGAACGCATCGAGGACGAAACCCGCGAGCTGCGGCGAGAACACTGCGTCGCCTCCGTGCACGCGGACGATGGCGTCGGCGAGGTCTCGGGGCGCGATCGACTTCGTGACGTAGCCGCGCGCGCCGGCGCGGATCACGGCGATGACGTCTTCGGCCGCGTCGGACACCGAGAGCGCGAGGAACCGCACCCGCGGGTTCGTCTTGGAGACCGACGAGATGACCGACTGGCCACCGCCGTCGGGCATATGCACGTCGACCAACACAACGTCGGGGTCCGCAGTCGTGATCCCCGCGATGGCCGCTTCGACGTCTTCGGCTTCACCGACGAGATCGAACCCGTCTCGCAGCTCCGCGCGCACGCCGGATAGGAACAGACGGTGATCGTCGACGAGGAAGACCTTGATGCGCGCGCTCATGGCCGTCGCGGAAGCTC
>VAYV01000059.1 GCA_005883175.1 Actinomycetota bacterium | reverse complement strand
GAGCCCGAACCCTGTGATCGCGAGCCAGGTCCAACCCGACATACTCGAGGAAGACACCTCTCTCACGTTCGGCCGCCGCCCCGTTCCAGCTCGTCCATCGACTCGCGGATGCTCTCGAGGTGCTTCGGCAGCTCCTCCGTTATCACCCTGCGCGCCTCGTCGACCTTCGTGGCGTCTACCAAGATCACGCCCCGGTCCGACTCCAACAGGGGCGAGTACGCGAAGTGGTCGTTGTTGGTGGGCTCGTGCTTCGCGTAGGAATAGATGCCGGCGTCTTCCAGCAGCTCCAGCACGATCTGCGCCTCGAACTCATCGAACCGCCCGAGGTAGGCCGTCCTGACGTCTTCGGGCGGGCTCACGATGTGTGCTCTTTGATGAACCGGTTCGTGCGCTCGACGATCAGGTCCTTGTCGTAGTCGAGGGTCGCAACGTGGTACGACTTCTCCAGCCACACGAGTTCTTTGTCGGTCGACGAGATGTGCTCGAGGAGGTACGGCGAGTTCTCCGTGTGGACGACGTGGTCGTTGCGCGAGGCGAACAACAGCACCGGCACGCGCACCTCGGCGAGCTTGCTCATGATGCGCGCCTGATAGGAGAGCATCGAGGCGGCGGCCTTCGTCGGAACCACGCGGTACGCCAGCTCCTCCTGACCCGGATCCGCGATGTCGCTCGCGATCCCTTTGAGCTTGAGCGGAAACTTCCCGAGGAGCGGCGCCAGCTTCACACGCGGATCCTTCGAGAACATGGATGCGTTCACGGTGACGACACCCGAAAGGACGTCGCCGAAGCGCTCGGCGAGGTCGAACGTGATCGTCCCGCCCATCGACAAGCCACAGATGAAGATGCGATCGCACCGTTCCTGCAAGCCGCGGAGTCCCATCTCGGCTTCTGCCACCCACTCGGCCGCGGTCGTGCGCTGCATGTCGTCGGGTGTCGTTCCGTGTCCCGGAAGCCGCGGAAGGATGACTGTTCTGCCATCAGCTGCGACGCCTTCAGCCCAGTAGCGGAGGCTCTGCGGCGTGCCCGTGAAACCGTGCACGAAGAGCACGCCCGTTGTGTCCCCTTCACTCGCCCACGGCTCCGCACCTTTCATCACGCTGACCTGCGGCATCGCTCCTCCTTAACGGAGATTTCACACATACGACACGGTGCTGTTATGAGACGTCGTTACGCTAACACCGTGCAAGCACTTCCGACACGGTTGTCCACCTCCAAGGGCCGGGGTACGCTTGCCACAACTTCTCCGGATGGCGCCGTCCCGGAGAACCGCTCGTCCGTCGGGAGCCGGGAGTAGCGGTGTTCTATTGGTTCCTCAAGAACGTCCTGATCGGTCCGCCGTTCAGACTCTTCTTCCGTCCTTGGGTTGAAGGGCTCGAGAACGTGCCCAAAGACGGACCCGTCATCCTCTGCCCGAACCACCTGTCGTTCATCGACAGCTTGCTCATGCCGCTCATGATCCCGCGCACCGTGGTGTTCCTCGGGAAGAGCGACTACTTCGACAAGTGGTACATCAGCTGGTTCTACAAAGGGGCCGGCGTGATCCCCGTTCGGCGCGAGGGCGGCTCGGCAGGCGAGGCCTCGTTGAAAGCAGGCGTCACGGCCCTCGGGGAGGGATATGCGGTCGGGATCTATCCGGAGGGAACGCGGTCGCCGGACGGGCGCCTCTACCGCGGCAAGACGGGGCCCGCGCGCATGGCGTTGCGCGCGCAGTGCCCGATCGTGCCGGTGGCCATCTTCGGCACGAACGACGCGCTGCCGACCGGCCGCTACATGCCGAAGTTGCGACGGATCGGCATCCGCTACGGAAAGCCGCTCGACTTCAGCCGCTATAACGGCAAAGAAGACGACCGTTTCGTGCTGCGCTCCATCACCGACGAGCTGATGTACGAGCTGATGCTCCTCACCGGACAGGAGTACGTCGACGAGTACGCGTCCAAGGTGAAAGGGAACGCGCCGAAGGACGCCAAACCCGAGAAGCGCGCCAGCTAGTCGCGCGCCCAGCCGCGCGCGCGTTCCACGGCGCGGGTCCAGCCTTCGTACAGCGCCGGGTCGGGGCTGCTCGGATGGAATTCCTTGTCGAGCAGCCATGTCTCCGACAGCTCTTCCGTCGAGGACCACACGCCTTCGGCGAGTCCGGCGAGGAACGCCGCCCCGAGCGCCGTCGTCTCTTGCACCTTCGGCCGGCGCACGAGCACGCCGAGCTGGTCCGCTTGGAACTGGCAGAGCAGGTCCATGACGCTCGCGCCGCCGTCGACGCGGAGCTCGGCAGGGTGCACGTCCGCCTCGCGCGCCATCGCTTCGACGACGTCACGTGTCTGATACGCGATCGCCTCGACCGCTGCGCGCGCGAGGTGCGCGCGCTCCGTTCCGCGTGTGATCCCCACGATCGTGCCGCGCGCGTACGGGTCCCAGTACGGTGAGCCCAGCCCCGTGAGCGCCGGCACGAAGTACACGCCGCCGGTATCCGCCACGCTCTGCGCGAGCGCTTGCGTCTCGGACGCTTGCGAGATGATGCCGAGCCCGTCGCGCAGCCACTGGATCGCGGCACCGGTCACGAAGATCGAGCCCTCCATCGCGTACACGCGGTGACCGCCCGGTCCGCAGGCCAGCGTGACGAGCAGCCCTGCGGGCGGCGGCGGCGCGACGTCGCCGATGTTCATCAGCACGAACGAACCGGTTCCGTACGTGTTCTTCGTCATGCCCGGCTCGAAGCAGGCCTGGCCGAACAGCGCCGCTTGCTGGTCGCCGGCAACGCCGGACACCGGGATCTGGTCGCCGAACAGCACGCCGGTTCCGAAACGGCCGCTCGACGGTTTCACGTCGGGGAGCAGCGCGCGCGGGACACCGAACAGTCCGAGCAGCTGCTCGGACCAGTCGTACTGATAGATGTCGTACAGCATCGTGCGGCTCGCGTTGGTGAAGTCGGTCGCGTGCACCGCGCCGCCGGTCAGCTTCGCGATGAGCCAGGAGTCGATCGTGCCGAAGGCAAGCTCGCCGCTCGTCGCGCGTTCGCGCGCGCCCGGCGTGTTGTTCAGCAGCCACTCGATCTTCGTCGCGCTGAAGTACGCGTCGAGTACCAGCCCGGTTTGCGCGCGGATCGCCGGCTCGTGCTCGCGGAGCTCGTCGCAGCGGGCGGCCGTTCGGCGGTCCTGCCAAACGATCGCGTTGGCGATCGGTTCCAGCGTCGTGCGGTCCCAGATCACGGTGGTTTCTCGCTGGTTCGTGATACCGATCGCAGCGCAGTCGCGCGCGCGTATCCCGGCCGCCTCGAGCGCCGCGCGCGCGGCGATCAGCGTGGCCTCCCAGATCTCGTGCGCGTCGTGCTCGACCCAGCCGGGGCGCGGGAAGTGCTGCTGGAACTCGCGATAGCCGCGGCCTTCGACCTGCGCGCGGTCGGAGATGACGAGCGCGGTGATGCCGGTGGTGCCGGCGTCGATCGCTAACGTTCTGGGCATCGGAAGGGATCCGGGCCGTACGTGGCCGGTGTACGTGGTGGAAACGCGGTCCATCTCATCGAGTGTGGAAGGGTAACCGGGGTTCATTCGGAGACAAAACAGGCAG